>DAIEQP010000031.1 GCA_027347805.1 Ignavibacteria bacterium
AAAAGCGGCAGATACATTATCCTGTTCATTTTTTTCAACCTTAAATTCATTTACGCGAACAAGCTTCAAGCCGGCGATAATTTTTCCAACACCCTCTTTTTTATCCTCTGCCATCTTGCTTACCATTTTTAGTAAAGGTTCTTCAAGATAAACTTCTGTAGAAGCATCATTCGGCTTTAAAGAGGTATACTGCATATAGTCGAAATATCCGGGTTCTTTGGAATAGTCGATTTTATTTTGTGCCGTAACTGAAATAAATGCAAACAGCGCAAATACAATCATCGTTTTAATTAATTTCATTTTTTTCTCCTTTTAATAAATTATTTAAAAAATTTATTCCATTATTGATGGGCTGGGATACCTGGTTTTTCAAAACATCTTCTTTTATTGTTATACTTGATTGAGCAAATATTTTGTTAACAACCGACAGAGCGTAACGAGCATCTTTGTCTGCCTTTCTGATTTCATCTACCGAATATGTGACGTTGTTATTTTTTCCTATAAACATTGTAATGGTAATTGTAATAACTACAACTGCGGCTGTCACAGTTGAAATCATTGGTCTTGCGGTTAACAAAGAAAACAAATCTGTAACAAAAGAATTTTCTAAATCTTTTAATCCGGTTGTTTTCTGTTCCACCTTTTTCAGAATTTCAGCCGGCAGAACATCCTCTTCAATATCATGCACGGCTTTGGCAGTATTTCTGAATTCAAAAAAAACCTTCCTGGCGGCCAGGTTTGTTGTCACCAGGTAAAATATTTTTAGTTTATCCCACAAAGAACCGTCTCCATAAGCAACAGAAACAATCTTGTTATAGAGATTTTCTGGTATGTGTGAAGATTTATTTTGTGTCATAATCTTTTAAGTCCTCTTGTAATTTTTTTCGTGCCCGCAGCAGATAAACTTTTACAGAATTGATAGGGATATCTAGAGCAAGACTTATTTCCCGGTATTTCATCCCCTGAATTTCATACAATATAAAAACGCTTTTCAGGTTATCGGGTAAATTCTGTATAACTTCTTTAACTTTTGATGCAATCATTTTCAAATGAGTTGTTAAAAAAGGATTATGTTCTGTTAATTCCGATCCGAAAGAATCTTCCATTTCTTCCGATATCGAATAATTTCTATTGTAAGCAACGCTTCGCTTTCTCAAATAATCTATACACAAATTGTTTGTGGTTTTCATAATCCAGGTCTTAGCGGCAAGAACATTGAATTTATCAACATTCTGCCAGATGCGGATCATAACCTCCTGGGTCACATCATCGGCATCCATTTTATCTTTTAGCATGAACAGCGAATAAGAATATATTCTGTTTTTATGCTGCTGGATAAGAAAACGATATTTCTTTTCTTCAAACATTTTATTTTTTCTTGATATAAAGACGAAACAGGTTTTTGTTTTGTTACAGGTTATGAACTAAAATTACACCGGATAAGTTAAATATATGGATTAGATTATTTTAATTAGATATTTTCATGTTCATAAAGGAGAAATAAAAAGTGGCAGAAATAGAGCCCGGAACAATATCGTGGACAGATCTAACAGTTGAAAATGCTGATGAGATAAGAAATTTTTATAGTTATGTTGTCGGGTGGAAATTTGAATTTGTTTCAATGGGAGAATATAGTGATTATTGCATGTTAACTCCGAACACAAAAAAAACTGTTGCCGGTATCTGTCACGCATCGGGAATTAACGCAGATCTTCCTCCGCAATGGATGATCTATATAAACGTAGCTAATCTTGAAAAAAGTGTGGAAAATTGTTTAAAACTCGGCGGCAAAATTATTGCTGGTCCCCAAAAATATTCCGGATCAGGTGAATATTGTGTGATTCAAGACCCTGCCGGTGCGGTGTGTGCTTTATTTGAGCCGAAGAAAGATTGATTTGTTCATATGGATGAAACGCTAAAAAACATTGAAAAAATTTTTCGAATATCATCATCTCCGAATGAATTGTTCGACTCTTTCGAAGAAGCTCTTAAACATCGAATTTCTGATATACAGATGTATAAAATATTGCTAGGCAATCCGGCGCTTTCAAGCGATGAAGTTAAAATGTATTCTGAAAAACTTATAAAGGAATTTCCCCAGGGTTCAATTGAGACCATGATGTGGACCGGAAAAATTTTTGAAAATCAAAAGGAAAATTTACAAAGCCTGGAAGATTCTTTAAGATATTATCAGCGCGCGTTTTTTGAAAACCCGACAAACGAGACAGCCCTTCTTCAAATATTTAATCTATATAATTATGATTTTGATTCCCCGCTAAACAATAAAATAATAGACTTCGTCGAGTCATCGGTTGTTACTATAGACAGAAAGAGCAGTGTTTATTATAAACTGGCAGAACATTTCAAGCAGAAGAATCAAATTAATAAAGCCGCAAGGTATCTTGCTCTTGCAGAAAAATCTGCTGAGCGAGAACGTGATTAATAATTATATCCAATCGTGAAATAGAAAAAAGTAGTACCCCATACAATTGTGTTTTTAGGAAGAGTATTTGCGAAGTAAAAACTTTTTCCTGCAGAAAAATCTGCAGGCCCAATTGGAGTATTAAAGGACAAAGTAAACCCAACACCATGACGCAAATCTTTTAATCTGATTTCCTCGCGATTAGTCCATATTGACCCGAGATCATATCTGAGCCGGAGATAAGTATCGAAGAAGATTTTAAATGGCAATTGATATCTTACTTCCAGCGAGGTTAAAAAGATCTGTCTCCCCCGGTATTCATTTTCGCGTAAGCCGAAAAATGTATTTTGCCCGCCAAATGAAAACTGCTGGCTTAAAGGCAAAGTTTTGTCGGCAGAACCAATCATTGTCCTAAAGCACCAAACATGATCTACTCTTAAGCCAAAATATGATCTGTAATCAAAAAGAAATTTTGTGTAACCAATATCTCCGCCCAAAGCAGTCTGAGCTGTTTCATAATATGATTTTATTAAAAAACCTTTCGTTGGATATGGATACATATTTTGAGAATCTATTAAGAGTGAAAAACGAACACTTGAAATATCGGTCTTGTAAGTAGGTCCGTTGTAATCGGATAACCCATCAATCTCATCCCGCTGATAACGAGCTTCAACAAATAAATTGCCAAATTTTTCAACCTGGGCACCAACACCAAAAGTGCCGCCGTACATTTTCTGTCTGTATTCACCCGAACGACTTCTCGAGAATTTTGTTAAGTCGCCGGTCGGGTCGTCGGCATAATCATAAATATCTGTTGTTTCAAAAAATCCCCTCACTTTGTATGTTAAATATGAGTCAAAAACACGATTGGCTTTTTGTTCTATAGAATAGGATTGATTTCTTACTCCCCCCGAAAAAACAGCACCAATCTCGGTTCCGGTTCCATTTAAATTTTCTTCTCTTGCATCAACAGAAACCTGTGTTAAATATTCGTTATCTATTCTCATTCCAAGACGGATAACAGCAGATTCTTTTTCGTTAAGTGAAATTTTTAATTCATTGATACCGTTATTTTTTATTACGGTTAATTCAATTTGTTCAAATAGGTTTGTGCTTCTCAAATTTGTTAAGCCTTTTTCTGCTACGCTGTATTTGAAGTAGTCTCCCGTCTTGATTGGAAATTCACGTGTGATAATTCCTTCTTTGGTTTTATTGTTTCCCTCAACAATTACTTTGGAAATTATTCCCTCATCGATTGAAATATTTAAGGAATGAGACGTTGAGTCAAAACCTACATTTTCAATACTCGCAAAGGAAAATCCGGATTGTTTATATAATTCAAGAACCTTTAGCAATCCTTCAAATGTTTTTGCTGCACTAAATGGTTTGTTTAATAGAGAATTCAGCGTAACCATTATTGTGTCTCGATTAAAAACAGCCGTAGAAGCCAAATTGATTTTTGATACTATTGGATTTTCTTTTTCCAGCACAACAAATGTTGTCTTGTTTTCCTGCTCATCCAGCTCAATCGAAATATCCTTCCAATAGTCGTCTTTTGTTGTTAGATATAAGTTATACAATAAATCTTTGTTAGAAGTGTTTTTTTTGTTTTTTATTCTCGAAAACAATTCCTTTTCAAGAGAAGTCGGATTATCGCTTAACGCCAAATTCGAAATGATTTTTTCTTCGCCGGGGATGTTTAATTTAAATACGGTTTCAATTCTGTTAACCAACAAATTAGATGTGTTAATTGAGTAGTCGTAGCCGCGCTGAATTAAATCCTGAAGGTTTTCGAAGTCGGAATTTTTTCTCCCATCAAGATTTGGTTCAATAACAAAATCTGCTTCTGCAAGTTGCTGATCATTCAATATTCTCATTGGTATACTTACTAGCTGATCTGCAATTCTCCAGGGAACATTCAATTCTTGCTCTGCATACAGAGGGCTGGATGCATTAACGGCAACAACAATATCGGCGCCCAACGCTCTAGTCTCTTTAACCGGAATGTTGGCTACAAGTCCGCCGTCAACAAGCATTAAAGAATCTTTTTTTACAGGAGGAAGCAGCAAAGTTACGCTTGAACTTGCGCGTAGAGCCGCGCCCAACGGCCCCTTGTCTATAACGTATTCCTTTCCTGAAACGAGATCAGAGCTGATAGCGCGGAATTTATATTTAAGAAAATTATAATCATTTTCAGAAATTAAAGGAGCATTAATTGCCATTAGATTTAAGAAATTAGCGGCACGCTGTCCTGAAGAAAAAGATGTTGGTATTATTACGTTGAAACCCTCGAGTCTTAATGTTACAAGCGCACGGTCTTCGCTAACCTTTTGATCAACAAATAATTCGTTTCTGCTTGATTGTTGTGAAGAAAAAAATTCATCCCATTTTGTTTTTTGCATTAATGAATCTAATTCAGAAATTGAATAACCGGAACTGTAAAGCCCTCCAATAATACTACCCATGCTTGTTCCAACGATGCAATCAATTGGGATGTTTTTTTCTTCAAAGGCTTTCAATGTTCCTACTTGCGAAATAGATCTTGAACCCCCGCCGCTTAAAGCTAAACCAATCCTTGGTAATGCTACAGGAATTTTTTCTACCAAACCAAAGGGAAGAATTTTATCACGATATTCTAATTTGAGAATAGTTTTGTTTTGTGCGGATAATTGTAAAAAAAAGAGAAGCAACAATAAAAATGTTTTTGCAGGGAGCTTCATAATCTTTAGTATAAACGACCGTTTAATATTTAAACATAGAAAAATCCCCCGACAATTATTAATGAACATAAGTCGGGGGATAATTTAAATCTATTTTCTTTTCTTAAGTTCTTTCTGAGCCTGCGCTTGTTTTTCGGCGGCTTCCATCATTCTGGACATAAATCCGGCTTTCTTTTTGGGATTTGCAACAGGAACCAATTCAACATCGCCCTGTTTGTGAGTAACATAATACTGCTGGGCAATGCTGAGTAAGTTGAAAACAAAATAATACAGATTTAATCCGGCAGGCATACTCATAAACATAAGAGTCATCATTATTGGCATTGTATAAAGCATTGCCTTTTGTGAAGGATCGGTCACACTCATTTTTTGTTGTAAGAACATTGTTATACCCATCAGCAGAGCAAGACCACTTACTATATCGATGTTAAGGAGCGGTATTTTAAATGGTAATCTCAAAATTATATCCGGCGCAGAAAGATTTGTAATCCAAAAAATAAATGGCTGCTGGCGGATATCAATTGCAACATTAAATAAACTCCATAGAGCAACAAGTATCGGCATTTGTAAAAGAAGCGGCAGGCACCCGCCCATGGGATTTATTCCATATGTGGAATAAAGTTTCATTGTTTCCTGCTGCTGTTTTTGCGGATCAGTAAATTTATCTTTGATCTCTTTTATTTTTGGCTGAAGCAGCTGCATCTTTTTCATCGATTGCAAACTTTTTCTCATTAATGGATGAAGAGCAAGTTTGATAATTATTGTGAAGAGAATAATTACTAATCCATAGTTTGGTATAAAGCTGTCAAGAAACCGCAGCAGCGGAAGCATTACATATTCGGAAATCGGTCTTATAATAAATTTTAATCCGAACAAACTTCCGAACTCAAAGATACTTTCATAATGATTTTCATATTTCTTTAATGCATAATAATCGATTGGGCCGAGGTAAAGAGTAAACGAATCTTTCTGGAATTTCTGATTTTTGAAAGGAACTTTAATGCTTGCATTATAAACTTCTCGAGTGCCATAATTATTATTATAATGAGTTCCCTCAATGTAAGCGCCACCTTCACTTGTTGGATTTTTAGGCGCAAGAATCATTGCAAAATATTTGTTGCGAACCGAAATCCAATCGATCTTCCCGTTAAGATCCTTGTTTATTTTTTCGCCCGGTTTTGTTGCGTCTATTGTTACAAGCTCATCGGCAGTATAAACATTAGCCTGAGAGTATGTTGCTTCACCAACTGAATTTTCTTCAACAAAATTTAAACCGTTCTGCCACACAACATCATAACGATAACTGCTTATAACATCCTGCATGTTTTCTAAAGTAATATCAACTTTTGAATCATATTTATCGCCATAGAAAACAAAACTTTTCTTGATCACTTTTCCGTTATCACCGGTAAAAGTATAATCTAACGCAAGAGAATCTTTATTACTCAATTTGTAGTAATAATTGTTTGCGCTTGAATTGAAATCAATAGAGCTTGTATTTACAAGTTTTCCATCTTTCGTAACAAACAGAACATTAAAATCCCCGCCATTCTTTTGTGTGTTAACAAGCTGAACATCTTTTTTATAAAAGGCCGTATCGTTTGTTAAGTGATTATACCAGGTTTTGTATTTTTTAAGGAAGACTCTTTTTATACGTCCGCCTTTGTTTGTAAGCTCTATTCTAGAAAGCGCTGTTTCAACTGTAACTATTTTTTCCTGTTCGGAAGTATTTCCAAAAGGAGAAACTTCTTCTTCTTTCTTTTCCTCTTTTGCTACAACAGGCTGCACAGGCTTTGCTGTATCTTTTTGCTGAAGAGTTGTATTGGATTTCTTTTTAGGAGGTTGTGGCGCAGGAGAATTAAAGTAAAGCCACACAAACAAAACTAATGCAATAAGAATAAATGCGAATGAGGTATTACGATCCATTTCTTTTTCCTTTGTTGCCGAATAAGACGTATAAACTTGTTAATTAGTATTCTAATTTGAAACTTTATTCAACCGGGTCAAAACCGCCCTTGTTCCATGGATTGCATCTCAATATTCGCCAAATCGCTTTTATGCTTCCTTTTATCGCACCATATTTTTGTAAAGATTGAACGGCATATTCAGAGCATGAGGGATAAAATCGGCACGAAGGAGGAAACATTGGCGAAATTAATTTTTGATAAATCCTGATCATTCCAATAAAAACAATGCGCATTTTAGAGCCTTGTCTTAATCTGGTTCATCAAATCAACAATATCCGGTAGAACATCATTTAAAGCAATTTTTTTATTCTTTCTCTCGTTTAAATAAACAGGAGAAAAAATAACGAGCAGTCTAGTTTTCTTTTCATCAACGATAGATTTAAGAATATTTTTATTTGTTCTGAAAGATTCTCTCATCAACCGTTTAACCCGGTTTCTCCAAACTGCAATTCCTGCTCGGCTTGAAACAGCAAAAGCCGCTTTAAGAACGGCTTGCTCTGTTTCTTTATCAATCTTAAAAACAGCTTTGAGCTTTTGGTTTGAAGAAAATAAAACTTCTCCGGAAGAATAAACTAGATCAAATTCACTTTTGCTTTTGATTCTTTCTGCATTAGAAAGACCAAATTGTTTCAACTATTTTTCGTCGCTAACTGTTAATTTTTTTCTACCTTTTGCACGTCTGCTGGCAAGAACCTTGCGTCCGTTTTTTGTAGCCATTCTTTCACGAAAACCGTGTTTATTTTTTCTTTTTGTATTGCTCGGTTGAAATGTACGTTTCATTTTATACCTATTAATTTGAAGTGGGCAAAATTAAAGAAATTCTCCCAAATTACCAAGATAACCTTGCGATTCTGTATCTATTATATAGCTTAATTAAAGGGTTGGTTTAAAAAAAGGAAGGCGGAAATCTCTGCAAGAAGCCCAGCCGAAGTACCTCTTGTTTCAATAACCGCCGCCATCATCAATCTTTTAAAGGTGCCTACTTTCTTCTTTTTTCCAGTAAGCGTATTTGAACTATATAATGTCAAGTGGAATGCCAAAGGAATGACTTCATTTTAGGCCAAAATCGAATGTTCTCTCTATAAAATTGTTTCAAAATGATTATTAATATTGAATTGAAACAATCCGAGATAAAAATTAATGCTGAAACGGGTGGAAATTACTTTATTTCGAGCAGTGCGACGTTTTCTATGTGATAAGTATGAGGAAACATATCAACAGGTTTGGCCTTGATAAAACCATATCCGCCATCGCATAAAAGTTTTATATCTCTTGCCTGGGTTGCCGGGTTGCATCTTACATAAACAATTTTATTCGGCCTCAGACTCAGAATATCGGCTACTGTTTTGGGGTGCATGCCGCTTCGCGGTGGATCTGTTATGATTATTTGAGGATGCGGAAGACTGTTTTCGTGAATTATTGGAAGGAATGATTTATTAAGATCGGCAAGAAACGGTTTATAGTTTTCAACTTTGTTCAATTCACAATTGATTTGTGCATCTTTAATTGCCGGCTCTACAGATTCAAATCCGTATATCTGTTTTACCTTTTGCGAAATGTAAATCGGAATTGTCCCGGCACCGGAATATAAATCGTACACAATTTCATTTCCCGAAAAATCGGCAAACTCGGCAGCAACATCATAAAGTTTTTCTGCCTGCAATGTGTTTGTCTGGAAAAATGAGTTGGCGCTTATTCTGTATTTCTTATTTCCAATGTAATCATAAATAAAACCGTTTCCGTGAGATATAATTTCGTAATCACCAACGGCAACGTTTGCCATCTTTTTGCTGAAGTTAAATACAATTGTCGAAATTTCAGGAACAGCATCCAGCAATTCGTTTTTATACTGATCAAGCAGCTTTTCGTTTTCTTCGTATACAACCAGGTTAACCATTAAATCATTTGTTTTTTGAGATTGTTTAACAACAAGATTACGTAAAAATCCTTCATGGGTCTTGGTGGAGTAAATTGAAATGTTTTTTTCTTTGAAAAAGCTGCGGGTAAAATTTAATATTTTATTGCTTGCCTCGGACTGAAGCCAGCATTTGTTAATGTTCAATACTTTATCATATAAACCTGGAATATGAAAACCGAGGGCGAAGTTTCTGTCAACAACTTCCTGCATCGAACTTATTTCATTCTCACTTAACCAGCGTTTGTCGGCAAAGGAAAACTCAAGTTTGTTTCTATAAAAAAATGTTTTATCGGAGGAAACAATCGGCAACATTTCAAAATCTTTTAATCCGCCAAGACGTTCGAAAATATCTTTAACCTGTTCGGCTTTAAATTTTACCTGTTGTTCATAAAGAAGATCCTGCGATTTACAGCCGCCGCACACACCATAATGTTCGCATGAAGCTGTTGTTCTAAGCGGTGAAGCAAAAAGAATTTCTTTTATTTTTGCTTCTGCATAAGATTTTCTGATTTTACCAATTCCGGCAATTACTTTATCGCCGGGATATGTTCCCTCTACAAATACAACAAATTTTTTCGAATCGCTCTCATCGGTGGAATGAACTTCTTTAACAATTTTAGCAACACCCTTTCCTTCAAAAGCATATCCGCTAATGTCTAACTCTACTCTATCGCCCTTTTTCAAACATCACCCTTTCTCAACAGCAACACTTCAAAACCCATATGACGGTGCCCGCCCAACTTTAAATAAGAATTTGATTCGTGGCTTATTTTATTGATCAATTTTTTATAATAACTTTTTTCCTGTTCACCCAAATTTTGGAATACTTCTCTCAATGCATTTGCGCTGATTGAGTAATAATCTTTCAGTGTATTAGATAAATTAATTTTATTACACAGTTTGAAATTTCTTTCAAGATAATATTTCGTAAGATCTTCAGTAAAAAGGGGAAGCATGTTCGAAGTTTCAAAGATATCGGAGACATATACAGGAATTTCTTTAGCTAACGCAGTTACTTCTCCCACACAAAAATATCCGCCCGGCTTAAGAATTCTTTTCACTTCCTTTACAATTTTATTTCTGTTTGTGAGTGATACCGAGGCTTGTGCATATATCAAATCAAATTGTGCATTTGAATAATCGGTTGAATCGAAAGACATCATTTTCAAAGTTACTTTTGTCTGGGAGCCGAGGATTAACTTCGAGTTCATAAGCGATTCGTAATCTCCGACAATCAAATCAACAGGACAATCATAGTGTGACAATATATTTTGAGCGATAACTTCACTTGCAGAACCGATAACAAGGATGTTGTTTGGTTTTGCCTGTAAGTTTTTCTTGAGAAATTCTATTTGACTGTTTAAACCAGGAAGAATTGTTTTCATCTATTTTAAGAAAACCATTTTTTTTGTCTGCACAAAATTACCAACTTTTAGCTGATAAAAATAAACACCTGATGAAAATAGAGAAGCGTCCCCGCCCGCCGGAAGGTTGTTAAGTGAAAATTTATAATTGTAGAAACCGGGCTGTTTATATTCGTTTATCAGCGTAGATACAGTTCTTCCAAGCATGTCATATACTGTTAAATTAACCCGACCGGCATAAGATAATTGATAACTGATGTTGGTTTCCGGATTAAATGGATTGGGATAATTCTGTTTTAACTCAATTGATGAAGGAATATCTTTTCCTTGAGATACATCTGTTGAAACACCAAAAGTAAAATCTGCAAAAACCGGAAGATGATCGGAAGCGTTAATTAAAGCCGTGCCGACAAAGGGATTTTCCGAGAACCAATCATTTGTGCCATTATTAACAGCCACACCAAAATGCTTACCATCGTTTCCAAATATTTTATATGAACCTTCTTTATAATCTACTCCGCCTACCGTTTTAACACCCGGGGAAATTAACATCATATCTAAACGTGTATCTAAAACTTTTGCCGAATAAGAGCAGGCATTGTTAAACGCAGAATTTCCGCTCCAGTCTCCAATTGCGTTTAGCGGGTCAATAAAATATCCGGGTAAAGATTTGTCCAGCATTTTTTGAAATGCAGATTCATTGGATGAAAAAATATTAAAGTCGCCGCAGATAATATAATTTTTATTAACCGGGTATTGTTTTGTTTCATCGCGAAGAGAATTAATCGCATCGGTTCTTTTTTGTGCATTTAAAACATTGTCAGAAGAATAATCGTTTGCTTTTAAGTGGACGCCGAAAATTATTAAAGTATCTTTTGGAGAATTGTTATGAATCAAAGTGAATTTACTGATTACCCTTGTTCTTGCGGGAATTGCTTTGTAATCAACCAGGGTAAGCACACCCGGTTTATAATAAAACGAGCAATCATTTCCATCATTACCAAGACTGTTTGTGCTTGATATTGTAACATTTGCCGCTTTATAGTCTGATCCCAAAACATTAGTTAAAAATTGGTTTACACCGGACTGCTGTACTACTTCAACAGCAACAATGGCATCCGGCTGTATTTCATTAATTATCATTTTATAGTATGGTTCAATTGAAGTAATTGAAACACCGCTCCTGCTGTTTGGATAATTTTCAACGTTGTAACTCATTACCCGGATTTGCTGTGAGTAATAATTTGATTGAAAGGCAATGAAAAGAAGAATCAATAATTTTTTCATATTAATAGGATAAAAAATTAGATAAACAATTTGTTATTTTGACTAGTGTAAATATCAAATCTTTTAATAAGCATAGCAATGCTTTCATTCAAAACAAAAAAATATTTATTGGTACTGTTCGGGTTAATTCTAACCGGATGCAAGGATAAACTGCCAATAATTGAAAATTTAAACGAAAATAAATATTCCTTTGTAAACCATAATAACGAACCCAGAAACTTTCCAGAATTCGTCAAAGGAAACATTACTGTTGTGGGATACATTTTTACAAACTGTCCTGATATTTGTCCTCTTACAACAAACAATATGCGGTTGATTCAGGAGAAAATAAAAAAGGAAAATATTTCCGGAATAAAATTTGTTTCAATTAGTTTTGATCCCATGCAGGATTCACCCAAAACACTCCGCAAATTTGCAGAAGTTCGCGATCTGGATTTAAGCAACTGGAATTTTCTTGTTGGTACAAAACAAACCACAGATTCTCTGATGAAAAAAGTAGGAATACTTGCGGTAATTGGTGATTCAACTGTTTTCAAGAGCGGAAAGAAAATTTATTATTATGTTCATACCGATAGAATTCAGCTGATGGACAAAGATGGTGCGATCAGAAAAAATTATAGAGGAAGCTCTATCAATGTTGATGAAATAGTAAACGATATAAAATCACTTAATTAAAAATTGGTGCAACGATGAAAAAAATATATATGATTTTAATTTTTGCAGGTTTGGTTTTTGGTCAAAACTCTAGTCGAAAATCATTAATAAAAATAAATAATGCCTGGATCAGACCCGCAGCAGAAGAAGCTAACTCCGCGCTTTTCTTTGAGGTGACTAACAATGGAAACAAAACCGACTCACTGCTTTCAGCTGAATTTAAGTTTGCGGAAAAAGTTGAAGTCCATGAAACTTATAAAAAATCAGAAGATGTTATGGGAATGCGTGCAGTGAAAGCCGTTGCTATTCCAGTAAATACAACAGTAAAGTTTAAGCCTCGCGATCTGCATGTCATGCTTCTCAATCTATCGCGGGATGTAAAGCGGGGACAAAAGTACGGTGTTACGCTTAATTTCAAATTTGCAGGCAAAGTAAAAGTGGAAGCCGTTGTAAAAGAAATGCCGAAGATGTAAAAAAAGAGCGGAATTAATTTCCGCCCTTATGCTGTTTTTATTTTTCACCGAATAAAAGTTTGTAATCTTTTTCCTTTCCCCTTTTCCACAAATCTTCGGGAATCACCTTCCAGTTGCCGGCAGCTTTGGGCGTAACCAGTTTATTTTTTTCTATCCACTTTAACATGTAGTATCTTAAATCTTTTTCCGTGGATGTAAGTATACGTTTATTAATTTCTTCTTTTGGAATTCCGGCGCCAATTTCAAGATGTCCTCCTCCGCCGTTTCCGCGGTAAGAGTTGATAGCAACTTTATAAGTTTTGTTTGTATCAAATGGTTTTCCATCACTCATTGAAATTATATTGATCCTTTCGCCGGCTGGTTTTGAAATATCAACTGTGTAATTTATCCCGGCAGCGCAATCAAAATTATAAAACGGATTTTTTAACTGGGGACTTTTGTTTCTGCCATCCAATTTGAGTTTTCCATCTTTATCATAAACAAAACTCAAAAGATGATCATCGGCACTTTTCATTTGATCAAACCAGATTTTGTAGGAATACTCTAAATAATTTTTAATTTCTTTACCGCTCATCTTCATTGTATAAAGAAGATTTTCGTACCTGTGCAGCTTGAACATTGAACCCACAAAAATTTCTCCTTTTCCAATTACATCGTTGAATGATGGCGGCGCGACAAATGAAATATCGGCTTTAGTTAATTCCAATTGAAATTGATTTAAGAAATCCGTGATTGGCGCATCACCGAACAAAGCATCCCGGGTATAAGTAGTTTCTGTGAATTCCCCAATTTTACGGGAAACATATTTTTTTACTATTTCAAATTGCGGGTTGAACCGGGCTAGAAAATCGGTATCGGCTTTAAAGTTTTTAGATAGAACAATTTCACCGGCTAAATCTTTCTTCCATGTTTTTGTTTCTTTGTCATAAGTTAATGTGCAATTGGCAACAGCAGCGTCCCTTGCCGAATTAACACCGCCAAGAATTAATACTTCTTTTCCCTCGGGATTTTTTTCTTTGAAATTCCATCCGTGATGGTCATGCCCCACAAAAATCAAATCAAATCCCGGCACTTTTTGAGCAATAAGTTTTGATGCGTTTTCATTCTTTGGTGTATTTTCATCCTGGTTTCCGTAAGTAAATTCAACACCCGAATGAAAAAGTCCAACAACTAAATCTGGTTTTTCTTTTTCCTTTATAATTTTCACCCAGCCCTTTGCGGATTCAATCATATCGTTCCATTCAATTCCGCTCCAAATATTTTCAGGCAGCCAGTGTGGTATATGAGGCGTAATTAATCCAAGCACAGCAATTTTAATTCTGTTTCTCTCAATGATAGTGTATGGTTTGAAATATGGCTTTCCGGTTTTTTTGCTGATAGCATTTGCTGCGAGCCATGGAAATTTAATCTGCTTATTAAATCTGTCATAAACCGGGTGTCCCGTTTCAATGTCATGGTTGCCAACCGTACCGGCATCATATTTCATATAGTTCATCATCTCTGCCCAGAGATGTGGGGATTTAGCATCTTCAAAATTGTAATAATAAACAGCAGGCGTTCCCTGCAGAATGTCTCCGCCGCTCAGCAGAACAACTCCCTGATCTTTATTTTCCCGTTCCTGTTTAATGTAAGAGTAGATTTGTGCCAGCGAACTGTTCGTTTCTCTCTGCTCGGTAAAATCGTAAGGGAAAATTGCGCCATGCTCATCTGTGGTTTCTATGATTTTTAGTTTTACTGTCTGTGCATTAATGCCGGCTATAAATAAAACAGCCAGCAACAAAAAGGTTGTTAATTTATTTTTGAAGAGAATCATTTTTTATCCTTCTGAATTTATTTGCTAAAATTACTAATCGGTAAAAACATTGTTGTTTAGATTGATTAAACCGGATACGTTTTTCTTTTCAAGAAAAGTTTTTCTCGGTGCATTTATTTTTGAATTTGTTAGTGAAAAACCATTTCCATTCTCAAGATGAATTAATTTTGTCTTTGTTGCAGGAGGCGGCGAAGCTGTTAAGTTATTGATATCAATTCCAGAAAAGTCCACGGCCCAGATTCCATATTTGAAAAAGTCTTCCATCGTATTTTCATAAACAATTTTTGAGTTGAGAATGTTTATTCCGGAAGCGTTTTTAATAAAGATTGCCGGAATATCATGACTGAATAAATTCATGTTCGCAGAAATTGTGGGACGCAAATCAAAATTACCGCCATAAAGTTTTTGCAGCGGTCCGTTTTTCATTTGAAGATCCAGACCATCAATTGTTATGTTGGATATTATTCCCGGCTCACATCCGTAAATTAGAATTCCGCTTTCGCTTACAGCTTTAATATTTCTGAAACGAATATCTTTTATCGAACCAACCTTTCTTCCCATGCTTGTTGGCATTGCCTGTATGTGAATCGGTTCCGCTTTTCCCCACCAGTCGCCAGTGTGTAATCTTGTTTCTATCGTAATGTCTGAGAAAGTACAATTTTCAATTCCACCCTCTATGCTTGTGTTAATTAGAATGCCCCGGTTTGAATTATGAATAACAATATTATTGAACGAATAATTTTTCATGTAATCATGATCAATACCGCCGATTCTAATTCCGCTTGATCGGGATACAAGAACACAATTGCTTACAACAATGTTTTCTGAAGATCTTTTAAGGTTTTGGAAACCGGGTAGTTCGAAGTGAACACTGTAACTATTTAAAACTATTGCATCGTCTCCGCCTACAATTTCGCAGTTCGAAATCAAAACATTACTGCAGCTTGTGCAGTCAATTCCATCGCTGTTTGCAATAAGAATATTATTGAGAATTCTTGTGTTCGATACAACAACACCATTACAGTCGGCAAAATGAAGAGTCCAGAAGGGTGAGTTTTTAATTGTTACATCCTGAACGTGAACATTAGTGCAATTTGAATAAATTATCATTTGGTAAGGACGCTTTTCATGTGGTTCGGCTGGACCATCAGAAACTGTGTTTGCTTCATTCGCATAATCTTTTCCCTGCCGTGTAAACAATTTATACTCATTCGGCTGAAATGTTTTTCTCTTGTCCATGTATTGAAAGGAATCTCCATTGCCGTCAATTATTCCTTCACCTTTTATCATCACATTGCTGCAGTTTTTTGTGTAAATCAATCCGACACGAACACCCTCCAAAACATAATCATCAAGATTTGTTGACCCTTTTAATACAGCACCATTTTGAAGATATAGAGTTACATTGCTCTTAAGTTGAATCACACCGCTGATAAACTCGCCGGCAGGAATTAAAACTTTGCCGCCCCCTTTTTCTGCGCACGCATCAATTGCGGTTTGTATTGATTTGGTGTTCAGCGTTTTGCCATCGCCCACAGCACCAAAGGAGGTAATATTAAAAACAGTTTCTGAGGATTGAGCGTTTAATTGAAAGAACGATAAAAGTATAAAGAGAAGAATGTAAAATCGGATTCTATTTTTTATCATAAAGCACCTTAATGGCAGTTTATTAATTGACGTTTATAATTTCCACCCATGATGGTTGTTTACCAAGATAAATTGTTTCTGCCGGCGTCAGCTTTCCCGATCTCTTATTAATTTTATAATATGTCGCATGATCTGAACTTTCACCGGCAGCTATCAGATAATTTCCGGATGGATCAACTGCAAACGACCGTGGATTTTTTTCTGTTGGAATCGTTTCAATGAATTTCAATTCACCCGTCAATTTATTTACGCTGTATGAGACAATACTATTGTGTCCCCGGTTTGATGCATACAAAAATTTATTGTCCGGAGTAAGATGAATGTCGGCAGTCTTGCTTGAAACGTTAATAGAATCAGGTAATGTTGAAATTGTTTGCAGCGATTTTAACAGCCCGGATTTTCCAAGCTCGAACAGAGTTACACTGTTCCCAACTTCATTAACAAAATATACAAGCCTTCCATTATTACTGAAGGTCAGGTGTCTCGGGCAGGTTCCTTTTGGAGTGTTTAGCTCAAATGGATTGCCAGGAATTAATTTTCCCCAAAAGGAATCAAACTTATATTGTGAAATTTTATCGCCGTCTTTATCAGCAACAAAAACAAATTTATTACTGTTGTTTATTAAAATACAGTGGGGAGTTTTAAAACCACTTTCAACCTGCAGCGGTAATGAATTTAGCTTACCATCCTTTTCAATTTTGTATAATGCAATTTTTCCAGCGGCATAATAAGCGGTAAATAAATACTTGCCCGTTTTGTCGCATGACAAATAAACAGGATTTTCAATTGCATTAATCGTTTGAATGCAGGAAGGTCTGCCGGTTTTCCGATCAAAACGATAAGTCGAAATTGTTTTTGCTTCACGCTGTGCGATGTATAAATATTTTTTCGATGGATGCTGGACCATGGAAGCGGGCCCGCCCGTAACAGTAATTGAATCTGATAACAACAGTTTTCCATTTGAAAGCTCATAAATTTTTACGGCGTTTGAACTCCGAAGAGAAAAATATACGAATGTCTTTCCTCTTGTGTTTATGCCGGTGAAAAAAATGAATAAAGCCAGCCACAATGCAATTATTGATTTTCTCAATTTTCCTGCCTCAGATTTCAATTTCTGTTTTGAAAACAATAACAGCCTCGCCGGTAATTTGCACTAACTCCGGCGCATCATTTTTAATTTTTACTGTTACTTCCATTTCTCCAAGCCGGTTTATTGCTTCCCCCTGCCGGCCAATAAAAGTGAATGAATTTCCATCATGTTTTACAAGATTATGTTTAACAAGATAAGCGCCGAGCGGACCGTTTGCGTTGCCCGTAACAGGATCTTCATTAATTCCAATTGCCGGGGCAAACATTCTGCCGTATGTTAACACTTCCTCTGAACCTGAATCGAAAGTAAAAACAAAATATCCGTTGCAGTTAATTTCTTTACTTAATTCCGCAAGCTCAAACATGTTTGGCTTAAGGTAATTTAGTAGCGGCCGGTTTTCAATTCCAATCATTACTTTTGAATGACCGGTTGATACAATTTGTATAGGGCAATTATCTTCAAGATAATCTTCTTTTATGTGAAGAGCCGACAGCAGTCTTTTTTTATTATTCTCATCAAGAATATTACCGAACTCAATTTTACCCTGCGTCATTACAACTTTATAATCGGTTTCGGATTTGATTATTTCGAAGGGGAGAATTCCAACGTTTGTTTTTATTCGGTGAATTGAAGAAGAAAGGTTTTCTTCTATTGCCTTAATATACATTGCCGCAATTGTTGCATGTCCGCAGATGGGGACTTCTTTTGTTGGTGTAAAATATCTTATCCGGCCGTCACATAAATTATCATCCGGAGAAAATAAAAAT
>DAIEQP010000300.1 GCA_027347805.1 Ignavibacteria bacterium
ACTCTCTATATTTTTCTTCACTTTCTATTAATGCTTTTTCAGCTTCCTTGAGTTTAGTGATATCTTTAATTAAATAAAGGACACAAGCAGTACCATCAACATCAATTCTTGCAGCAGAAACAAGAACATTAATAAATCCACCATCTTTTTTTCTTAATTCCGTTTCAAGATCTTGATATGAACCATCAGTTAACAATTTATTTTTGGACTCTTTCCTTTTTTCATTGTCGACCCAAAGATTAAAAGAACGTGATTTTTTATTCAATAACTCATCACGCATATAACCAGTTAAACCAAGGAATCCATTATTCAATTCAATAATAACAGAATCATCGAGTCGATTTATAACAAGTCCATCAGGAGAAGTAAAAAAAGTTTTCGAAAATTTGTCTTTTTCGCTACGAAGCGCTTGTTCTGATTTTTTTCTTTCGGTAATATCTCGTCCAAACACAACCAAAGCTTTTCTGTTGCCGTTCTCATAAAAGAGGGGGACCTTAATTACATCAAAAAATCTTGGATTATTATCCTGATCTGGAATCATCTCTTCAGTTCTCGAGTGTGATCCTTTTAACCAAGCAAGTTCATCAGTCAGACTACAGGTTCTAAATGCATCCTGAAGATTTTCACGAGTATAAGCAGCCATATCCCATTCAGTTTTAAATGAATAATCGAAATTCGATAACCCATATACTTTAAGAATACCCTGATTTGCTTTGAGCCATCTGCCTTCAGCATCTTTAAAACAAATTATATCCGGTGTAGCCTCAATTAAAGCAGAAAGCTTCTGTTCACTTTCAGCAATCAATTCATTTGCTCTCTTCCTCTCAGTAATATCTAAGAATATTGAGAGCAAACATTTTTCCTCCTGCACATAAATTACTTCACAAAAACAAAGACAGTCCAACGCTCTCTGATCTTTTGTGAAAAGTTTTATAGAAAGATTTCTAACATTCCCGCTTAAATTAATTTCATCAATTATTTTTTTCTGATCCTCAGCGGTAATCCATCCCATTTGCGAAGTCACCTTGCCCAAAATCTCATCTCTGCTAAATCCTGTCAATTCATAGCACATTTGATTTGCATCTATGTAATGAGGTTCAGCAAGAGTACTTATTGTAATCATCACCGGGGCATTTTCAAATATTTTTGAAAATTTCTCTTCGCTGGCATGTAAGATATCTTCAATCATTTTTCTTTCAGTAATGTCGCGTGCTATAACTTGATAAGCTATTTTCCCTTTCAAAGTAATTGGTGTAGAACTTACCTCTACATCAACGCTCTCGCCGTTTAGCCGTAGAAATTTTTCATATCTGGGTTTAACCGGTTCATTAGTCCTTGACATCCTGTCTACTCTATCGAGAACAATTTTTCTGTAATCAGGATGAACAAACTCAAGCAAATTTTTTCCAACAATCTCTGTTTCAGAATCAGCACCAACAATTTTCAAACCCGCTGGATTAATAAAAAGGATTTTTCCGTTTTGATGGACAACTATTGCATCGGGAGACAGATCATACAATTCTTTATATCTTTCTTCACTTTCACGAATAGCTTCTTGAGAAAGTCTTTTCTCAGTTATATCCTGGTTAACGCCATATGTTTTAATTGTTTTACCAAATTCATCTTTAACAATATTAATATTAACGCTTATATACCCAATTGTACCATCGCCAAAAATTACTCGATGTTCAAGTATGGAAGTATAATTGGGGTCTCTTGTTTCAAGTGCTTTTTGGGTTTCAACTTCAACCATGAAACGATCATCAGGATGTAAAAATCTTTTTGCATATTCTTCAGGAGTAAACGAATAAGTCCCCAGCTCAGCATAAGATGTATTAAGGAGGTTATAAAATTGATCGTTGAAAGTAAAAAGATTGGTAGCCACATCATATTCCCAATGTCCAAGTCTTGCAATCTTCATTGCAGTGGTAAGATTGGCTTCACTTCTCATCAATTCTTCTTGAGTCTTTTTTCTTTCAGTTATGTCACGAGATACACCTAGTATTCTGTTAATTTTTCCATCAGCATCTGGAATTAATGTGGTCATGGCTTCAATATAAACCACAGAACCATTTTTATGATATTGACCCATCTCTGTGATTGTTGTTTTAGCATTTACTTCACCGCTATAAAAGGCTCTAATTCTTTCGGGCATGGATTGAGTTACAAAATCATAAGATTCAGGAATCAACCCATCCTTGATAGAATGCTGATATACTTCCTCAGGTGTAAATCCCAGCAGTTTTTCAACCGAAGGGCTTATATACTCTATTTTCTTTTGTTCTAAATTCAATATCCAAATTACATCAGCAGAATTTCGAGAAATCAATTCATATTTACTTTCAATTTCTTTTAACGCTTGTTCATTTCTCCTTCTTTCAGAAATGTCACGAGTAATATTCATAATTGCAGGGCGCTGGTTGTATAAAAATAAAATCGCTTTTACTTCTACATCAATATCCTTACCACTTTTATCAGTTAATATTGTTTCAAAAGTAGCGCTTCCAAATTTTTGTAATTCTTTTTTCCGATTTAGAAAAGTCTCGGGATTTACTTTTCGTTCAAGACAATCAGGTGTAAGTTTAAGAAGTTCTTCACGCGTATACCCTAATAATTCAAGCGTCGATTCATTGCATTCCAGAAAATTGCCCATTGTCTCGTTTTCATTTATACCGAATATTGCAATGCTATCTTTATTTGCTTCGAACAATTGATAATATCTTTCTTCGCTCTGCTTACTTGATTCTTCAGCTTGTGTTTTTTCTATTTCAGTTACTACACGTTCTGAAAATATTTTAAAAAGTAATGGTGCCAGATTAGGGTTGGGTATTGGTCTGCTGTCAATCGCTACAATTAA
>DAIEQP010000316.1 GCA_027347805.1 Ignavibacteria bacterium
AGGTATTTATTTAAGCAGTAAAAGCTTTTTGATACTGCTGAATCCATTAGTCATCATTTTGTATAAATAAACACCGCTAACAAGACCGGAACCATTTAGCTCAACCGAATAATTACCAGCATTTTTAAATTCATTTACAAGTGACATTACTTCCCTGCCAAGTACATCAAATATTTTTATACTTACATAATCATCTTTTGGAAGCGAGTAGCTAATTCTGGTTACAGGATTAAACGGGTTTGGATAGTTCTGTTCTAAGCTAAAGGCAGTCGGAAGTTTATCATCTAAAAAATTAATTCCGGTAGAACCATTAGTAGTGTGGCCGATTACTGCGGCATAAACTTTAAGAGAATCCGGGCCGTTGCAATTCTGAATACACTGATCGCCGGTAAACCAGCCATTCTTGGCATCAGTAAAATAAATACTGAACACAGCACCGGTAAGAGGCGGAACCTGCTTACTCCAGCTGCTCCCGCTATTATTTGTCTGCAGAATATACCGCTGAGTAGGTAATGCAGGAGAACTATTGATGTTAGTTCCTATCCAGCCGGTAGAAGAATTCAAAAAGAAAAGACATTTACTGTTTGCATAATTAGTAATTCCGGCATTTGAAAATGATTCCCAGGCAGTACCTCCATTTGTTGTTCTAAGGATTCTTCCGTTTGGACCAACAACCCAGCCATTATTTTGATCTATGAACTGCATTGCCCCACTGCTGCTTGAAGTATCTGCATTAGGAGTTTTATCTGTGTATTGAACAGTCCAATCGGTTCCTCCATTAGTAGATTTTGAAATCTGGAAAAGAGGCGGTTTATCATTGATTGAAGTAATCCAGCAATTTTTAGTATCAGCGAAATAGAAAAATGAAACTTCATCTGTAGCCGGCATGTTGCTTATACTTGTCCAATTATCACCCCCATCTTTTGTAGACAGGATTGAACCAGTTCTGCTCCTAAAATTATAAATTGAAATCCATCCGTTATTTGCATCAACAAACTGAACCTGCAGACCAATATCTCCAAGTGCATTTGTAATAACTTTTTTTGTCCATGTAATACCGCCATCTGTTGTCTTATGCATAACCGCGCCCTGCGCGTCATTAAATCCGGTTCCAATCCAGTTTAATTTCCATCCCTGTTTCTGATTTATCCACCACATATTAAGAGAGGGATCGGCTGCAGAAGTAACTTTGTCGTTAGGAAATGGAGTTACAATATTCCAATTTGTTCCTGAATCTGTAGTATGAAGTAATTTTCCATTTGCTGCTGAAATCCAGCCTTCGGCGGCTGTTACAAACTGCACTTTCCCCAGAAGTGTTCCATTAGGCAGCGGGTTGTTTTGAAGAGTCCAGACTGTTTGCGACTCTATGATTGTGAATGATAATATCAAAAATAAGATTGCCTCTATGAAAAATAATTTCTTCATAATTTCCTCAATTTATTTTCATTTACTTACTATATCTGTTTCAGGTACATCTATTTAAGATGATTCTATTATGCAAGAATATAATTAAATACATATCAGTATCCTACAAAAATCAAATGTTACACATTATCTTTTGTCACATAGATATTGAAGCAGCCTGTCATGATATTAAACTTTTTTTTACAAGATAATTTTATTTGAAAGGCAACTATTAAAAATATTTATCTAATAGTGCTGATAAATAAAAACCCAACAATTATAATTTATTATTGGGTTTTAATTCACAGATTGCAATTCAAAACTAAATTTTAAATAACTTTTAACTGCTCTAAATCATTAGAATCATTTCTAATTCTTAATTATTTCAGCAGCAGTAATTTTTTAGTACTCTTAAAATTATTTGTTTCCATTTGATAGATATAAGCACCGCTAACAAGACTGGACCCGTTTAACTCAACCGAATAATTGCCCGCATGTTTAAATTCATTAACAAGCAGCATTACTTCCCTGCCAAGCACATCAAATATTTTTATACTTACATAATCATCTTTTGGAAGCGAGTAATTAATTCTGGTTACCGGATTAAACGGGTTTGGATAATTCTGCGAAAGATTATATTCTGACGGTAAAATATTCTTTGCAACATCTGTTAAATCTATTCCAATATATTTACTTGAAAGCTGAATTGCATAGCTCCCCTGTCCTGTTGTTTTATACGCCCGGATATAATAAGTGCCGGGGGCAACATTAGTAGTCTTTAATAATTCTTTTTTCCCTGTCGCAAAGCTTGTGGCAATTGTAGCCTGACTGCTGTTCAGCAGATATAAATCAATATCAAGCGGAGATTCGGAATCGGTTCTTACATAAAGTGAATCCCACTTTGAAGAAAGAGTAAATGCATAATAATCATCTGTATCTGTCAAATTGTTTGCGAAGTAACCAAGGTGTCCCGTCAATTTTACATTTGGTGAAATCGATCTGGATGTAGTGTAACTATCGTTCGGCTCTGAATCCATCGGCAATGCGGGGATAGTATAAGCGGCAGTAAGTTTATAAGAGCCGTAGCCATTTGTTCTGTAAACCCGCAAATAAAATTTACCGATCCCCAGATTTTCAAAAGTAATCTGTTCATTTATTCCTGTTGCAAGTCCGGTTCTGATTACTGATGTTCCATTAACATCCAGAAGATAAAGATCAATGTCTGTTGTGGGATTGGATTCTGTATTTACAACAAGTTTTCCATCTGTCCCTGTTTCTATAATCCAGTAGTCATCATAATCAGTAAAACCATTTGTATAAAAACCAATAGTTCCATAAGTAGTAGTTGAAGAATTACCGTTAAACTGAGCTAAAGGCATTGCTGTTTGATAAGTGCTATTATTTTCAGAATCATTTTTAGCGACACCGTTAATTGATGTCTGGACAAATGTATTTGTAAGTATGTAACCACCATGTGATGATGTTCCATACACACGGAGGAAGTATGTGCCAGGCATTAAATTCGGGAATTCTATTTCCTCTTTTAATCCGGTTTTTATTGCGTTCTTTATAACTGATGTTGAGTTAATATCCAAAATGTAAAGATCAATATCAGATGAATCCGACTCGATAGTAAACTTGATTCCCCCGAAAACAGATATCGTGAATTTATACCAGTCATCAGAATCTTTACTTCCATTAGAATAATAATTTATGTGGCCGGTAGTCTGTGAATTCAATGTAAGAAGAACCGAACTAAATACATTATCATTAGGTTCGTTATCATTTGAATATGGCGCAGCAGTAAATTTATTTAGTAAAGAATATGTACCAGTTCCCCCTGTACGGTAAACCCGCAAAAAATATGTTCCTGCTTTTAATCCTGGATGCCATGTTGATTCCCTGGCTCCAGTTCTGATTCCACTGGTTAATACTGATGTTCCATTAATATCAAAAATGAATAGATCAATTTCCAAA
>DAIEQP010000034.1 GCA_027347805.1 Ignavibacteria bacterium
AGTCGGCATCGGTGCCGGTAGTGGAGACAAATAAATCCGCCTGTATTGGACCAACGATTGTCAAATCCTGATCAAGCGGCTGTGTTGAAATTGAAAGCACATCCGGACGTGAAGATGCAAAACGCTGGTCTTCACTCATATAAGTTCTGTTATACATTGTTTGTGAATCGTAAAATTTTGCAGTGTAGGGAACAGGTTTAGAAGGATCGCTAATAAATTCTAAATAAGAATTGTTCTTATTAGCTGGCTTTTCCCAGCTAAGATTTTTTCCATTTATGAAAAGAGATTTTTTTTCGGCATTTTTTGGCGGCCATGTTTTGTATGATTGCCATGTATTTGTACCAGTTCTAAATGTTACAACTTCTTCACTAAACGGATGACCTTCACCTTTTAAGTAATAATTAAAAAATGGTGTGAGGTATTTTTGGTTGTATGTTTCACTTGTGTTTTCTCCAAGTGAAAAATCACCAAATGTACTCCCATTGCTTCTGCTCCATCCGCCATGACTCCATGGTCCCATAATTAAATGTGTATCATTTTTAATATTCTTCTGTTCAATTGATTCATAAATATGTAAAGGGCCATATAAATCCTCAGAATCGTACCAGCCGCCAACAAGCAATACTGCGGGTCTTACATTTGTAAAATAGGGAAGGTTGCTTCTTGATTTCCAGAATTCATCATAATTGGGATGGGCAACAACATCTTTCCAAAATTTAACCTGGTCTTTATAAAATACTTTATCGATGTTCGCCATAGAGCCGAGATTCAAAAAAAATGTGTACATATCAGGCGAAGCATATTTATCTATTGATCTCCATTGAGTTGTAAGTGAATCTCTCTTTAATCCAAATGATTTGAAAAAGTTGAATGTCATCGATAATGAAAGCGCACCGCCATGATGCATATCATCTCCAATAAACCAATCTGCTATCGGCGCCTGAGGAGATACTGCTTTTAAAGCCGGATGCGAATCCATAAGAGACATGGCCGCATAAAATCCTGGATAAGAAATGCCCCACATTCCAACATTTCCATTGTTATGCTTTATATTTTTAACGAGCCAGTCAATTGTGTCGTAGGTATCCGAAGATTCATCGACCTGTTTGCTGTTTTTTTTATTTGAGATATAACCCCGCATATTATCAAAATCACCTTCGCTTAAAAATTTACCCCGCACATCCTGAAATACAAAAATATTTCCCTCTTTTGTCATCTCATCATTTGGGCCGAGAGAACGTGGAAATTTATCTTCGCCGTAAGGAGAAACAGTATAAGGTGTTCTTGTAAGAATTATTGGATAGGTTCTTGTAGTGTCTTTGGGTGAATAAACTGATGTAAAAAGTTTTGCACCGTCCCTCATTACTATTTTATATTCTTTCTTTGTGTAATGTTCTTTTATCCATTCTAACCCTTGTGCGTTTAAACATGATAATGATAATAGAATTATTACAAGAAAAATTTTTTTCATTCCAATCTCCGGCGTTTTTTAATTTTTGTTTTTCTGCCAATCATTCAGGTTTCTTCTCATTTGATTTATATGAATCGGGATATGCGCCTCGTAAACATTGAGCCAATCATCGAGCGTAATTTTCCCATTCTCGGGATGAATAATAAAATTATTCCATGTTTCTTCCGGTAAATCCTTTATTATCTGGAATGTCATCATCCTTAGTAATCTAAATAATTCAAGTGAATCTTCAATACTTTGTTCGTGGTAGTTTAATTTTTGGGCCCAGAGATTTTCATCGTAAGCCATCACACTTGATCCGGATTCGCAGATGATTTTCCTGGCTCTTGCAAAACTGCTCGCCTCACTATCTGCAATATGAATTAAAATTTCGTGGATACTCCATTTTTCTGGTGCAGGTTTAAATTGCCACATTTCCCTTGGAAAATTTTGAATACTTTCCAAAAGCTGCCGGTACGCATTGCCATAAGATTCAAGTTTATCAGATCGTGACATTTACTTTCCTTTCTGCCGTGGAATGAAAAATCTATGAAGTAAAAAAGTAGAGAGATTATTGAATCTCTCTATATGTAAATATTCTCTAATTAAAAATATCTATCGCAATTCTGATGGAAGATTAAAGAACCATTCTATTCTTGAACAACTTCCGCAGATTAATGCGGAGGCACTTTTATTCGCCCAATCAAGATCAAAAAAAGCAAGACCGCGCGTATTCAATAAAATTTCAGGTCTCAGAAAGAAAGTGTCGTTACCGCAGTGAGGGCAAATTATTTTTTTCCCTTGAATAGAATATTTAGTTGGAAAATCCGATTGTGGTTTCTGAAATAATCCCATTTTATCTCCTGATTAAAACATTGGTCTTCTTTGCTGAACTGCGTTTGGATCAAAATATTTTCTTGGAAGTTTTTCATCGCGCATTGCGGCATTATAAATAAAACCTGCCATTATTGTAGCTGATTGTATTAAATCTGCTCTGCTTGTATGATCATAAACGTCCATGTTTGAGTGATGAGTTCTGGTTTAATATTCAAGCGGGTCCTGTATAAATTGAAAACCTGGTAAACCAACTCCATCAAATGATTGATGATCAGTTCCTCCTGTATTCCTTAAAGTAACAGTTGATGCGCCAAGATCATTAAATGGTTTTAGCCATTGTTCGAAAATCGGCATCACTTCAAAATTTCCCTGAGTATAAATTCCTCTAATCTTTCCAGATCCGTTATCATAATTAAAGTATGCGGCAAGTTTATCATATTCCGGTTTCGTTTCTTTTTTGTCTCGATCAAAGAAATGATTTCTTACATATTCGCGAGAGCCGATTAATCCTTCTTCCTCCGCATCCCACAAAGCAATACGAATTGTTCTTCTTGGTTTTACGCCAAGTGTTTTTAATATTCTTACTGCTTCCATTGCAATTGCGGTTCCGGATGAATTATCAGTTGCACCTGTACCAGCATGCCAGGTATCAAAATGCCCGCCTAACATTACAATTTCATCTTTCAGCTTTTTATCAGTTCCCGGAATTTCTGCTACAATATTATAACCAAGTGAATCAGAATCATCAAATCTTGACTGTAATTCCAATTCAAGAGAAACAGGAATATTTTTCTGTGCTATTCTAACTAATCTATTATACTGTTCAGCTGCAACTACAATTTGGGGCATAGCTTCGATGCTTCCTTTTTTGTATTCGCCGCCGCTTTGTACAAAAATTGTTCCGTCAGTACCTCGTGATGGTTCAAGTATAACAAAAGCACCTTCATCTTTCAAGAATTTTGTTACCTTTATTTGAAGTTCTCTTTGCGCTCTCATTTGAGCAATCAATTCAGGTGTAAAATTTCTTCTTCCGCTGCCGTCGGCGGCGAGTGTCATCTTTTTCAAATCGTCATCTGATTCTCTGCGTCCGTCTGCTTCCATGCCAAGTGCAACTTCCTGCTCGCCTTTGGATAGTATAATTGCTCCTTTAATTTTTCCTTTGAATGCGGCAAGATCTTCTTCTTTTTTAATATCCATTAATACAGCATTGCCTTTTATAGTTCCGTTCAAGCCGCCAGTCCATGCTTTTGGATAAGCAATCAATGGCATGTATTGAGGTGCTGTCATTGCAGCATAAAACTTTTTCAGTTCCCATCCGCGGCCCCAGGTTCCCCAAGGTTCCATTTTGGGATTTTCCAATCCATATTCTTTTAATTTATTAACAACCCATTTGCCGGCATCACGATATTGAGGAGATCCTGCAAGACGAGGAGCGTAAACATCACACAGATAACTCATCAGCTCTGCAATCTTAGAGTTTTGCATACCTTCCTGGCGGATTCTCTGCATCATTTGATAATCAATTTTTTCTTGAGCAAATACAGAGAGTGAAAAACAAAAAATAAAAAATAGTCCGGCAAGTAATTTTTTCTTCATTTGTAACTCCGTTTATATTTCTGATGAGATGAATTTTTGTGCAGGGATGGTTTAAATCCATTACACCAATTTTTAGACATAAATTTTGCTCAAGAGGATTAATCGAAAATCAAAAATTAATCGCTCTCATCGTAATTTAAAATTGGTCGAAGCCATTTTTCAGCCTCTTTCAAACTGATTCCTTTTCTTTTTTGATAATCCAATACCTGGTCTTTTCCAATTTTTCCAACTGTAAAATATTTTGATTGAGGGTGTGCAAAATATAATCCGCAAACAGATGCAGCGGGATACATTGCGAGACTCTCAGTCAATGAAATAGATGTATTTTTCTCAACATCCAGTAATTTCCAAATTGTTAGTTTTTCAGTATGATCCGGCTGCGCAGGGTAACCTGGTGCTGGACGAATACCTGGATAATTTTCGTTTATTAACTGATCATTGGTGAATTTTTCTTCGGCAGAGTAACCCCAGAATTCTTTTCTAATTTTTTCGTGAAGCAACTCAGCAAAGGCCTCCGCTAATCTATCAGCAAGAGCTTTCACCATAATCGAATTATAATCATCATTTTCATTTTCAAATTTGGCAATAAGCTTTTCAATTCCTAATCCGGCTGTTACTGCAAACATGCCGATATAATCTTTTGCTTCACATGATTTGGGTGCAATAAAATCTGATAGTGCAATATTGGGGATTCCATCACTTTTAATTCCTTGCTGGCGTATTGTGTGAAGCTTCGCTTTAATTCCTTTCCTAGTTTCATCTGAAAATATTTCAATATCATCTTCAGTAGATGCAGCAGGAAATATTCCTACAATTCCATTTGCAGTCAAAGAATTTTCAGTAATAATTTGATCAAGTAGTTTATTTGCATCATCAAAAAGTTTTTTTGCTTCATTCCCAACATGTTTGTCTTCAAAGATAGCCGGGTATTTTCCTTTTAATTCCCATGTAATGAAAAAAGGAGTCCAGTCAATATATTTTCTAATTTCTTCGAGAGAATAATTCTTAAAATGACTAATTCCCATTAGTCGTGGTTTTGATACGGAATAATTATCCCAGTCGATCTTAAGTTTATTTACTCTTGCTTTATCAAGCGTTAAATATTCACGGGTACTATGTTTTTTATTGTGTTCCTGTCGGAGTTGTATATACTCATTTTTTATTTTTTCTGAAAAAGATTGCTTTGCATCTATACTTAACAGATTGCTAACCACGCCAACACTTTTAGAGGCGTCAATAACATGAATCACAGAATTTGAATATTCAGGTGCAATTTTTACAGCAGTATGAATTCTCGATGTTGTAGCTCCGCCAATTAAAAGCGGGATCTTAAAATTTAATCGCTCCATTTCTTTTGCAACGTGAACCATTTCATCAAGCGAAGGAGTAATCAATCCGCTCAGCCCAATTATATCCACATTTTTTTCAATTGCTGTTGAAAGGATTTTTTCAGCAGACACCATAACTCCAAGATCTATTACATCATAATTGTTGCATCCGAGTACTACACCAACAATATTTTTACCGATATCATGCACATCACCTTTTACGGTTGCCATTAAAATTGTGCCTTGTGATTTACTGCCGCCGCTTTTTTCTTTTTCAGCTTCAAGATAGGGAATAAGAATTGCTACAGCTTTTTTCATTACCCTTGCGCTTTTTACAACTTGAGGTAAAAACATTTTTCCAGCACCAAACAAATCACCAACAACATTCATCCCATTCATCAAAGGTCCTTCAATAATATGCAAAGGACTATCATATTTTATTCGCGCCTCTTCCACATCAGCTTCAATGAATTCAACAATTCCTTTGATGAGCGCATGTTTCAACCGTTCTTCAACACTTTCTTTTCTCCATTCAGCTTCTACTTGTTCTTTCGATGTTAACTCCTGAGTCTTAGTGTTTGCATATTCTACAAGTCTTTCTGTTGCATCAACTCTGCGATTTAATAAAACATCTTCAACCCTCTCCAACAATTCTTTTGGAATTTCTTCATATACGGCTAATTGCCCTGCGTTTACAATTCCCATATCCATACCTGCTTCTATTGCATGGAATAGGAAAGCAGAATGAATTGCTTCGCGAATAAAATCATTTCCTCTAAATGAAAAAGAAACATTACTTACCCCTCCGCTAACTTTTGCAAGGGGTAAATTCTTTTTAATCCATCGGGTTGCTTCAATATAATTAATTGCGTACTGATTATGTTCTTCAATGCCTGTTGCCACAGCAAATATGTTTGGATCAAAAATTATATCCTGCGGCGGGAAATGAATTTCTTCAGTAAGAATTTTATATGCGCGTTTACAAATTTCAATCTTACGTTCAAGTGTATCTGCCTGCCCATTTTCATCGAATGCCATTACAATAACAGCAGCACCATATTTTAAGATTTTTCTTGCATGGGTTTTAAATATTTCTTCGCCTTCTTTTAGAGAAATAGAATTAACAATTCCTTTTCCCTGAAGACATTTTAAACCGGCTTCTATTACACTCCATTTGGAAGAATCAAGCATTACAGGCACGCGGGCAATATCAGGTTCTGTGGCAAGAAGTTTAAGAAATTTTGTTATTGCTTCTTCAGAATTAATTAAACCCTCATCCATATTTATATCGATTATCTGTGCGCCGTTTTCAACCTGGTCTTTTGCAACCGACAAAGCTTCTTCATACTTGTTTTCTTTAATTAACCGGGCGAATTTTTTTGAACCTGTTACGTTTGTTCTTTCTCCAACATTTACAAAGTTAGTTTCAGGGCGAAGATTTAATGGCTCAAGTCCGCTTAACCGGAGGTATGGCTGGGTAAAAGGAATTTTTCTTGGCGGATTATTTTTTGCAACCTGAGCAAAGGCTTTTATGTGTTGCGGTGTAGTTCCGCAGCATCCACCGATAATATTAAAATATCCTTCCTTTGCAAATTCATTCAGAATTTTTGCCATCGATTCCGGGGATTCATCATAACCGCCGAATTCATTTGGTAATCCGGCG
>DAIEQP010000346.1 GCA_027347805.1 Ignavibacteria bacterium
AAAATTATTCCCCAAATTCGTTGCAGAATTACATATAATAATACGAATACATTTTTTGAATATAGTTATTCAATTCTAAATGAAATTCAAAGTAAACAAGGGATAGAGTTGTTTCTATTAGATATTAATAAAAATGTGAATTACACAAGTTCCAGTACCAATGATTGGTTTTGGGGAATTGATGAAAGATTAAATGGGGGGTGTAGTTGGTTTGATACAACCTTCATAGAGCCATCATACAGAAAAGAGGGATTTAAAATATCGAGTGCTTGTTTTCCCGGAATAGGTAATTCATATTTTCAAGGTCAATTACCATTTTGCACTTTTAGTGAAGAAGAAGCTTCAGAATTTCTTTATAATTCTCTTGATAGCCTTAGCGATTTTCCAAGGAATTATATTTCAAGGAAAACTGTTGTTCCGATTCAATTTTCATCTAGTATTCCATATGAAGAATATCTTGATTCTCTTATATCCTTTAATACCAAATCAATGGATCTCGGTTGGATAAAATCCATTGAAACAAGAGACAAATATGCAGCGCATCTAGCTAATGCAAAATCATCACTTCTGCAAAATAATATAGGTACTGCGAGATTTTATCTACAAAATATTTTGCGCGATGTGGATGTCGATAGTACAAATGCAATAACAAGTGAAGCATATGCATTGCTAAGATATAATACTGAATATTTGTTAAGTAAATTACCTCAGCCACCGGTTGGTGTATTTGCTAAACTTGTTAACAGCAGTAATATAAAACTTACAACCGGTTCTCTTCAGTATTATGAAGGAAGCTGGAAGGAAGCAGTTAATAACCACGACGGTACCTTCTCTGTTCCAACATCACAAAAATCTGTAAGCCTTAGAATGAACTATGAGTATGGTTCACAGCAAAAAAATAATATATCAATTAGTGCTGATACTGTTGTATTTCAGACAGTTAATACTCAAGTGAAATTATTTAACAGCTCAGGCGCAGTGATTGATACCGGCAAAGTTCAGTATTATGCCGGGGCATGGAGGGAATTGGGTGCAACTAATAATGGTATAGCAGCTAAAGAATTATTACCCGGCAATTATTCATTTAGAATGAATTACTCATATGCATCAATCGATAAAACTCAGGATATTGGAAAAGATAATATTGTTCTATTTCATACTGTACCGGCTAAAGTACGATTAGTAAAAAGCACAGGTGGGGTGCTGGATACAGGAAAGGTTCAATACTATTCGGGTGCATGGAGAAATTTTGGAATCACATCGAATGGTGAAGTGGTTAAAGAACTCCTGCCGCTCAACTTTTCATTCAGAATGAACTACGCTTTTGCAAGTATTGATAAGCAACAAAATATTGGAACAAACCCGACTGTAGTATTTCAAACAGTTCCTGCTACAGTTCAATTAAAAAATAGTAACGGCGGATTAATTGACCAGGGTAATGTTCAGTATTATTCAGGTGCGTGGAGAAGTTTTGGAGTTACATCAAACGGAGTGTCAGTTAAAGAACTTTTACCTATTAATTATTCTTTTAGAATGAATTATGAATATGCATCTAAAGACAAAACTCAGGATTTAAGTAAAGATAATGTTGTTTTATTCCAGACTGTACCTGCAACCGTTCAATTAAAAAACAGCAGCGGCAGTTTTATAAATGAAGCATCCGCAGTTCAATATTACTCAGGGGCCTGGAGGGATTTCGGTACAACATTGAATGGTATTGCTGTAAAAGAATTGCTGCCAAATAATTATTCATTCAGGTTGAATTATGCATTTGCATCAATCGATAAGACACAGGATGTAGCAAACAATAATGTAATTCTTTTCCAGACTGTTGCTGCTGCTGTTCAGTTGAAAAACAGTAGCGGGACATTAATTGATACTGGAAGGGTGCAATATTATTCTGGTGCATGGCGCGATTTTGGAATTACAAATGGGGGCATGGCAGTAAAAGAATTATTACCAAACAATTATTCATTCAGAATGGGTTATGCTTTTGCAAGCAATGATAAAACTCAGAATGTAGGGACAAACCCAATTGTTATATTCCAGACAATCCCTGTAACAATACAATTACAAAATAGTGCTGGCAATTTAATTGATCAGGGAAGCGTTCAGTATTATTCTGGAGCGTGGAGAATATTGGGAAATACTATAAATGGTTCAGTTGTAAAAGAACTCTTGCCCAATAATTATTCATTCAGGATGACTCATGAATTTATCTCACTGGATAAGACACAAAATGTAAATACAAATTTCAATGTTGTATTTAACACTGTGTTGGCAAGATTAAATGTAGCAGATAATTTGAACCAGCCGGTTAATAATGCATTAATAAGCTATTATTCCGGTGTATGGAGACAGATTGGCGCAACTGTAAACGGATTAGTAACAAAAGAATTACTTCCTGTGAACCTTACTTTTAGGGCTGCAATTGGGACAAAACAAATTGAGAAAACGCAGAATATAAGTATGAATAACAATGTTGAATTAAAATTACCATAGGGGTGAGTTATGAAAAATATATTTTTAATTTTCTTTTTTATTGCACACTTGCTTTTCGCTCAGACTGTCTATGAAGTTCAGCCCGATACAAAAGGAAATATGATAATACTCAGCATCGCAAATGAATCAACAACCGATAATGCTGGTTCAATAAGCATTGATGTTGTGAAGAATCCAGCTCATTTAGAAATAAAGAATTGTGAAGTTAAGTTAGGCGAATTGAATAAAGGAGAAGAGAGGGAAGCACAGTTTATTTTTGATGTGAAGAAAATCCCTGCTGTCTTAAAGGATACACTTAAATTCAGAATAAAAGCAGAAAGAGGCGGGTCGTGGGAAAAAGAAATAATTCTATCCTATGCATTGCCGACAGAATATAAACTCGAACAAAATTATCCCAATCCCTTTAACCCGGCAACGACAATTGAATTCAGTCTGCCGATTGAGGGGAAATACCAGATTAAGATTTTTAATATTCTTGGTGAAGTAATTAAAGAACTTGCAAATGAAGAATTTGAAGCGGGTAATCACAAAGTGAAATTCGATTCAAAGGGTCTTGCAAGCGGTATATATTTTTACTCACTTAGCGGTGCGGGAATAAGAATTGTAAAAAAAATGATGCTGGTTAAATAAATCAAATAATTAAAATATACAGAGACCTGTTTGGGCAGGTCTCTGCAGTTAATGTCATTCAAACTCTATAAGCAGCTGGTTTTTAGTAACCATATCACCAAGATTAACTTTAATATCTTTTACTTTTCCATCCTGGTGTGCCTGAACGCAGTTTTTCATTTTCATCGCTTCAAGTATTAAAAGGCATTCACCTTCTTTTACCTGCTGACCATTTTTAATATTGATTGATTGAATGATTCCGGGTATAAAAGCGCCGAGCAGTTTCGGATTCGGAGCTTCATATTTTTTTCTAAGACGGAATTTACGTGTCAGCTTCGTTTCGTAAACCGTATCATCAATAACCAATTCCTGTATTTTCTTCTGTTCGCTCATAATTTTTTAGAAAGGTGGAATTCCATGTTTTCTTGCAGGACGAACTTCCTTCTTTTGTCCCGAAAGGTGAATTGTATGTATCAATAATTTTCTTGTTTCTTCAGGATTGATTACTGCATCGATATAACCATTAGCAGCGGCAACATAAGGATTAGCAAACTTATCGGTGTATTCTTTCACCTTCTGCTGGCGCATTGCATTTGGATCGGGCGCATTCATAATTTCATTTCTGAAAATAATATTTGCAGCGCCTTCGGGACCCATAACTGCAATTTCAGCAGTAGGCCAAGCGTAAACAAAATCGGCACCAAGGTGTCGTGAACACATTGCAATATAACCGCCGCCGTACGCCTTTCTTAAAATCACTGTCATTTTAGGAACAGTTGCTTCGCTGTATGCATAGAGCACTTTTGCGCCGTGACGAATTACACCCGCATGTTCCTGGTCAACACCCGGTAAATAACCGGGGAGATCAACAAGAGTCAATAAAGGAATGTTGAATGCATCGCAGTAGCGGATGAAACGCGCAGCCTTATCTGATGAATCAACATCAAGAACACCTGCGAGCACAAGGGGCTGGTTGCCAATTATTCCAACTGTATTGCCATTCAATCTCGCAAAACCAATTACAAGATTTGCAGCCCAGTATTCCTGAACTTCGAAGAAGTCGGAATCATCAACAATAGCTTTAATAACATTTCTTACATCGTACGGTTTTGTAGGATCGGAAGGAATAATTTTTCCAATTTCATATTCCGGTTTCGGTTTCTTTGGAGGATAAGCTTCAGCTTTCTTTCCGCTGTTCCATGGAATGAATGAAAGAAGTTTGCGGATCTGTTCAAAGCATTCATGTTCAGAATAAGCAAAGAAGTGGGCGTTGCCGGTCATTTCACTCTGGATTCTCGCACCTCCCAAATCTTCCATTGAAATTTCTTCGCCGAGAACTGTCTTAATTACTTCCGGACCTGTAATAAACATTTTAGAAATCTGATCAACTACGAAAACAAAATCTGTAAGAGCGGGGGAATAAACAGCACCACCGGCGCAGGGACCAAGTATAACAGAAATCTGAGGAATGACACCGCTTGCAAGTGTGTTGCGGTAGAATATTTCACCATAACCGGCAAGGGAATTAACACCTTCCTGGATTCTGGCTCCTCCTGAATCATTAATACCAATCAAAGGGATACCCATTTTGATTGAATGATCCATAATTTTTGTAATCTTGCGTGCATGAGCTAATCCAAGAGATCCGCCTGCAACTGTAAAATCCTGTGCAAAGATGCAAACCGGGTAACCGATGATCATTCCGGTTCCGGTAATAACACCATCTGCAGGAAGATCTTT
>DAIEQP010000407.1 GCA_027347805.1 Ignavibacteria bacterium
GATTGCCCGCCCATATGGAACTTCTCTTTGGTTTATTATTACGATGTCGGTTCTTATTCTGGGTTTAAGAATTGCGAGTTACAGAGCACCAGAAATTCCAAAAAGAAGAGCTACAAATAATGTGATGGATGTAATTTTCAAAATTATGGAAATTGAATCCAAGGACGTACACATTTATTTCAGAAGACCTCTGGAAAGTGATCCTTTAATGAATAACAAAAATTCTTTATTCGTTAGTTTTTATACTCCAAGATTGGATTCCCCTGTTGCTGTACATGAAAATCATTTCTGGTTAGCAATAGAAAGAAGATTAAACTTATTCCAGATGGTGGAAGGATTTTTGCACACAATTGAATATGAAATTCCGTACGGAGAGAAGGAAATTCATTTGCATTTTGGATGGCCTCTTTCATCCTGGGTAGATAGAATTTCAATCGGCATTATGATTCACAATATAATTCGACTGCCAAGAAAGTTTCCACATTTTCATTACCATATGAATCATCCCAAAAAAGAAAAGAGTGCGTAAGCACTCTTTTCTTTTTAAATCCAGTTTAATCAATAGATTACATTACAAGTGCCATTACAGCTTTTTGAACATGCAATCTATTTTCTGCTTCATCGAAAATTACACTATTAGCAGAATCGGCAACTTCGTCAACAACTTCATCACCGCGATGTGCTGGAAGGCAATGCATAAAAATATAATCTTCTTTTGCGTTCCTAACTAATCCGGGATTTACCTGATACTTCATGAATTTTTTCTTTCTTTCTTCTGCTTCTTTTTCCTGTCCCATACTTGCCCAAACATCAGTGTAAATTACATCTGCATTTGTAACAGCGGCAACAGGATCTTCAAGAATTTCAATTTTACTGCCCATATATTTTGCATCTTGCTGAGATTCCTTAACTACCGATTCAGCAGGCATATAACCGGATGGAGATGCAATTGCTATATCCATTCCAACTTTTGCACACCCGTGAAGCAAGCTGTGAGCCATATTATTTCCATCGCCTATATATGCCAATTTTAATCCTTTGAGAGTTCTTCTCTTTTCCAAGATTGTAAATAAATCACACAGTACTTGGCAAGGATGATGCAGATCAGTTAAACCATTTATAACTGGAATCGAACCATATTTTGCTAAATCAATTACATCCTGATGGTCAAAAGTACGGATCATAATTCCGTCTAGATAGCGGGAAAGTACTTTAGCAGTATCAGAAACGCTTTCACTTTTTTTCAGCTGCAGATCATTCTGATTGAAATATAATCCAGTACCGCCTAATTCATATATACCAACTTCAAAAGAAACTCTTGTTCTGGTAGAAGGTTTAGAAAATATCATTCCGAGTTTTTTACCTTCAAGCACATGATGCTTGCGTCCTATCAACCGATCCTGTTTTAGTGTAGTGCTTAATTCAAATATCTGGTATACTTCTTCCAAAGTGAGCTGATGAATATCAATCAGACTTTTTCCCTTCATGTTTACTGCCATTTTTCACCTCTGATAAAAAGATTAACGATTACAACCGGAAATAAAAACAAGTAGATTGTAACAATCAATCGTTTATGAATTTATAAAGTAATTCTCGTACCGCAATTTTCTTTCTGAAGTTCTTCTTCTGAAGTAATTATTGCTTCTTTTCCGCCATTCTCAACAAACTCGATTGCAGCAAGAATTTTTGGTCCCATGCTTCCGGAGCCAAATTCACCGGCTTCATAAAGTTTTTTAGCGTCTCCAACCGAAAGATGATCCAAAGCCTGTTGGTTAGGTTTATTGTAGTTGATGAAAGCTTTTGGAACATCTGTGATTATATAAAATTTTTCAGCGCCAATTTCTTTTGCTAACAATGCCGATGCTAAATCTTTATCAACAACAGCTTCGATAGCTTCAAGGTAACCTGTATCGCTGTGCCAGTAAACAGGAATACCACCCCCTCCAGCTCCAATTACAATATGACCATGATCAACAAGATCACGAATAACTTCATTATTCATAACTTTGATCGGCGTTGGTGATGCAACAACTCTTCTCCAGCCCCTCTTTCTTGCATCCTCTTTAAATATCCAATCATTTGCTTTTGATAAAAGATCAGCTTCCTCTTTTATGTAATATGGTCCAATTGGTTTTGTTGGATTTTGAAAAGCGGGATCATTAATATCTACAAGAACTTCTGTAATAACTGCAACAACATTTTTTTCAACATGAAGATTGTTAAGCGCATTCCTCATTTGTCTTTCAATCATGTAACCGATTCCACCTTGTGAATCGGCTACACAAATATCAAGAGGCATTTTGGGAATTTTATATTCCTTGTTTCCGGCTTCATTTCTTAATAGTATGTTTCCAACCTGAGGACCATTGCCATGTGTAATAACTAGTTCAAATCCACGCTCAATAATAGGAATTAACTGTTCACATGTTTCAAGAGTATTTTTTTCCTGCTGTTCAATGGTACCTACTTCATTAGAACGCAGTAACGCATTTCCTCCGAACGCAACTACTGCTATCTTCGTCATAACAAACCTTTTTGTTTTAAAACTGATTCAAGTGTTACATCACCAATTTCATCAAGCTCATACATAACTCTTGTTGACGGTTTGTTAATATTAAGAATTCTGCCGAGATCAATCGGTGTTCCGATAATCACTGAATCGCAATCAGTTTTATTAATTGTTTCTTCAAGATCTTTCATTTGCTGATCACCATATCCCATTGCCGGTAGTAAAGTGCCAATGTTTGGATATTTTTTGTAAGTCTCAGTGATTGACGCAACTGTAAATGGTCTGGGATCAACAATTTCTTTCGCACCTAATCTTTGAGCTGCAACTGTTCCTGCACCATATTTCATTTCACCATGTGTCAATGTCGGCCCATCTTCAACAACTAAAACTCTTTTCCCTTTTATTAAATCTGGATGATCAACTGTTAATGGTGAATTTGCATCTATAACAATTGCATTTTGATTTACAGATTTTATGTTTTTATGTACAACCTCAATTCCTTCAGGACTTGCAGAATCCACTTTATTAACAATAACAACATCTGCCATTCTTAAACTTGTATTGCCTGGGTAATACTTCATTTCATGTCCGGGACGATGAGGATCTGCAACTGTAATTGTTAAATCAGGTTTATAGAATGACATATCATTATTTCCGCCATCCCACAAAATAACATCTGCTTCCTTTTCAGCCTCGCGTAGAATTGATTCATAATCTACTCCGGCATAAATAACACCGCCGCGAGCAACGTGCGGTTCATATTCTTCTATTTCTTCAATTGTGCATTCATGTTTTTTTAGATCATCAAGAGATGCAAATCTCTGAACTTTTTGTTTAACAAGATCCCCATACGGCATTGGATGGCGAACGGCAACAACTTTTTTACCAGCTGCCTGCAACAATTTTACTATTTTTCTTGAAGTTTGAGATTTACCGCAGCCTGTTCTTACAGCAAGAACTGAAATTACAGGTTTAGTACTTTTAATCATTGTTTCTTCTCCGCCGAGTAAACGAAAAGAAACACCGGCTGCATTTACAATTGAAGCTTTTGTCATTACATATTCAAATTGAACATCCGAGTAAGAAAAAACAACCTCATGAACATTCAATTTGTGTATTAAATCTACGAGTTCTTTTTCTTCGTAAATTTTAATTCCATTTGGATAAAGTTTTCCTGCAAGTTCGGCAGGATAATTTCTGCCGTCGATATTCGGAATTTGAGTAGCGGTAAACGCAACAACATTGTAATCTTCATTGTTTCTAAAGAACACATTGAAATTGTGAAAGTCACGTCCTGCCGCACCCATAATAAGGACGTTTTTACGTGCCATAAATCACCTCATTAGATTTTTATAACTGTTATTTATTCTACAGTAACACTCTTTGCCAAATTTCTAGGCTGATCAACATTTAATCCTTTCTTAACGGCAATGTGATAAGCCAGCAGCTGAAGAGGAATTACTGTTAATATTGGTATCAGCATGTTATGGGTTCTTGGAACTCTTA
>DAIEQP010000408.1 GCA_027347805.1 Ignavibacteria bacterium
TGAATACACTCCCAAAGAATAATTCTCGATTGTAATTGATGAATAGGGAAGCGGCTCGTTGGAAGATGAATCAAAAACACGACCGCTGATTTTTATTTGCTGTGCAAACACGGTTATGGAAAAGAATGTGAGCACGAAGAAAATTCTTAACAACCGTTCCTCAATAAATTTCTGAAATGGTTGTAATAAACATATCACCAACCTATTTTTGCCGCAAGTCAATAATCATAAGAGAGAAAAATGAAAAAGACTACACTAATACTAATGACTGTTTTTCTGTTTGCAATAACTATGTTCGCACAAAACCAAAATATTTTTATACCGCGCGATATTGTAAAAGCATACGAAAAAGGAACCCGTTCTTATGATGGAAAACCGGGACAAAATTACTGGACAAATCATTCGGACTATAAAATAAAAGCGGAGTTGTTTCCTGAAACAAGAGAAGTGAAAGGAAGCGAAGAAATTATTTACTATAACGAGAGCCCAGATTCTCTTAGACGAATTGTTTTTCGTTTATATCAGGACATAATGAAAAAGGGAAGCGCCCGAGACTTTTCTGTTTCTCCGGCGGATCTAACTGATGGTGTTAAGATTGACACTTTGATAATAAACGGAAAAGGAATTAATCTGAAAAGCAAAGATAGAATTGCCGTTAGGCAGGGTACCAACCTGATTGTAAGAAAACTTCCCGAAGCGATTGCACCAAAATCCTCAGTAAAGATTGAGGCAAAATGGTCTGTTGTAATTCCAAGAGAAACTAGATTAAGAATGGGCGCCTATAGTGACTCAACATTTTATATCGCATACTGGTACCCGCAGATTTCCGTTTATGATGATATCGAAGGATGGGACATAAACGATTACGGCGGCGCAGTAGAATTTTATAATGATAAAAATAATTTTGAATTGGAATACACTGTTCCGGCAAACTTTGTTGTTTGGGGAAGCGGGCTGTATAAAAATATTGAAGAAGTGTTAAAACCCGAAATTGTTGCCCGTTATAAAAAAGCCTGGACTGCAGAAGAAATTATCAAAGTAATTACGAAAGAAGATTTAAAAAATGGTGTTACACTTGGAAAAGAAAAAAATGTTTGGAAACTAAAAGCCGATGGAGTTCCTGATATTTCATGGGCTGCGAGCAGTTGTTATGTTTGGGACGCGACCAGCGTTGAAGTTGACGATAATGGAAGAAGAGTTTTAACTGATGCTGTATATCCGCCTAAATCTAAATCCTACGAAGAAGTTGCTCTCTTTGCAAAATTAACAGTTCAACAATTATCAAAAGATTTACCAGGAGAACCGTTTCCTTATCCAAAGATTACAACGTTTAACGGCGAGACCGAAGGTGGCGGAGGAATGGAAATGCCTATGATGTGTAATAACGGTATTGGGTCAAGACCATCACAAGCCGGCGTAACGCTGCACGAAATTGCGCACGATTATTTTCCATTTTACATGGGAATAAATGAACGGAAATACGCTTGGATGGATGAAGGCTGGGCAACATTTTTTACCTCGGCAAATATTAATAATGTTGTTGATGCAAACGGATTTGACAGCTTTGAAGGCAACATAAGAATTGTAAGCTCATTAATGGGAAGCGAAAATGATATTCCTTCTATTGCTCCATCTATTTCTGCGCGCGGGCAGCTTTCAGGATTTACAGCATATCCAAAAGCGTCAACATCATATTATTTCTTAAAAGATGCGCTTGGAGACGAACTTTTTAAAAAAGCATTACTAGAATACATTAAAAGATGGAATGGAAAGCATCCTTTGCCATATGATTTCTTTTTTACATTTAATGATGTTGTAAAACAAGATTTAAGCTGGTTCTGGAATCCCTGGTATATTGAACACAGCATTCCGGATCTTGCTGTTAAATCAGTTAAGCAAACCAAAGAGAAAACAGAAATTGTTATAGAGAAAATTGGAGCCGCCCCGGTACCGATAGATTTAGAGATTACTTATGCTGATGATACAAAAGAAAATGTTTACAAGAACACATCCAGCTGGAAAGATGGAAACAAAGAATACAAGATTGAATTAACAGGGAAAAAGGAAGTTAGGAAAGTTGAGTTGCTAACAAAAAAATCTGCGGATGCAGAAGCCAAGAACAATATCTGGGAAAAGAAAAATTAACATTAATTTCTGAACACGGCTCATCATTACAATGATGAGCCGTGTTCATTTTAAAGAAAACGAATTACTTTGTAAATCAAGGTCGATATATATAAACTTGCAAAAAAGTTTTGGGAAATATGATAACAAAAAAAATCCTTTTGCTGCTGGTACTTTTTCCTGTTTTACTTTTTACACAACAAGTAATTAAAAAGGGAAACATATATTATCTTTCTAACACTCTGATAATCAAATATAAAAACGGAGCAAACCTATCCCTCAATTCAATTAACGATATACTGAAAAAGGATAATTCAGCAACAGTAAAAAACATTAAGCAGCTTTATCCGGGTAATGCTTTGTTGAAAGGAAAAGAAACACTTTCAAATATTTATTTGATAAATTATGATTCGCAAGAAGATCCGATAACTGTTGCAAAAAAAATCTCAAAAGCTTTTGATGTTGAATATGCCGAGCCAAGATATATTCATACGCCGACCGATTCGCCAAACGACTCATTAATGGTTTTTCAGAGTAACCTTGCGAAAATTTCAGCTGGCAAAGCGTGGGATATTACCAAAGGGAATTCATCTATAATTATTGGAATTGTTGATACCGGTATTGATTGGAAACACCCCGACCTTGCAGCCCACATTGTAAAAGGAATTGATCTTGGAGGATTAAACGGAACGCCGGATGATGATCCAAGCGAAGACGCAGCACCGGCGAATTACAAAATTTATCAACCGTACCATGGAACGCATGTTGCCGGAATAGCAAGCGGCGTAACCAACAATAGAATCGGGATAGCCTCAATTGGTTATAACTGTTCATTGATGCCGGTGAAAGTTTCAAGAAATGATGTTAGAGATTCCGATAGAGGCACACCACTTGTTTATTATGGATTTGACGGAATTAAATACGCCGCAGACCATGGCGCAAAAATTATAAACTGCAGCTGGGGCGGTTATGCATACTCTCATTATGAACAGGATGTCATTGATTATGTTACAGCAAAAGGAAGCCTTGTTGTTGCCGCACAGGGAAACGATGGAAAAACAACAGCATTTTATCCCGCTGATTATAAAAATGTTTTGTCTGTTGGTTGGTGCGATAGCGATGATAAAAAAAATATTTCTGCTAATTATGGAAATGAAGTTGATGTGATGGCCCCGGGGACATTTATAATTTCAACCTGGCCGAAAGAAGCAAACAACAACAACAACGATTATAATATTATTAACGGATCTTCAATGGCTACTCCGCTTGTCTCGGGTTTAGCCGGACTTGTTGCTTCAAGGTTTCCGAATTATACTCCGCAGCAGATAGCAGAACAAATTAGAGTTACAGCAGATGATATTTATTCGGTTAATAACTCGGCCGATTTGAATTTTCAGCTTGGAAAAGGACGAATAAATGCTTACCGGGCAGTTACAGAAACAAACAGCGTCTCCGTCAGAGTCACCGATGTAAATTTTATTAATAACGGCTCAGTAATTTATTTAACAGGAGATGAAATTACTGCATCATTAACGTTAACAAATTATCTAAAACCGGTTAACGGATTAAACATCACCATTAATTCTTCCGATTCATTTATTCAGCTGACCCAGTCATCATTAAATAATATTTCTCTGGATTCAAATCAATCTTCTGCCAATAAAGCGTTTTTTAAATTTAAGATTCTGCAGGGTGCACCTTTAGATTACGATGTAAAGTTTCTTCTCAAATTTAACGCTGGTTCTTATTCCGATTTCCAATGGATATCGCTCAGAATAAATCCAACATATGCCAACCATAATTCAAACAAAGTTACAATGAGCATTACAAGCAAAGGTACGCTTGGGTTCACAGATTTTCCGGCGAATGTTTATGGAAACGGATTTCATTTTAACGGCGGAGAAAATCTTTTGTTCGAAGGCGCTCTAATGTTTGGAACATCGTCAACAGTGCTCATGGACGGGGCAAGAGAAACAACAGACCAAAGCAAAGACTTTGTAATGATTTCACCAATAAAAATTATTTCCGATCAGGCGGGCAATCAGATAGGAACAACAATATTTAATGATTCAGGCGCCGGAACAGGTTCGATGGGAATCGAAGTTAACCAAAAGAGTTACAGTTATATTAATTCCCCGGACGATAAATACATAATAATAGTTGATGAACTAAAAAACAAAACAGCAAAAGACATTACAAATCTTTATGCAGGATATTATTTTGATTGGGATATGCCGGCAACAGATTCAGGAATGGATTCAACCGCGTATGATACAAATGAAAATTTTGGATATGCATTTTATAAGAACAAGACAGTTTTAAACACGATTGTTGGCGCGGGTGTAATCTCTTCAAAAAATTATGGGTATTATCCAATTAACAACGCGGCTACTTATGGCGACGTAAGGCTGTTCGATTCAAATGGTTATACCGATGCCGAAAAATGGATTTCAATTTCCAGCGGGATTGTTAAAACAGATATAGGATATGTAGATATATCTTTTGTTGTAAGCGACGGACCAATAAATATACCGGCGGGAAAATCAGCTAAGTTTGCAATAGCTATCGCTGCATCAGATAATATTTTTGAATTGAGAAACATTTTTAAACAGAGCAGGGCTAAATATCAAAATGAACTTGCAACAGGAATGTATCAGGAAAACAAAATCCCCGATAAATATTTTTTAAGCCAGAACTATCCCAATCCGTTTAATCCGGAAACGTTGATCAGATACCAAATACCTGAAGCAAGCAATGTTTCATTAAAAGTTTTTGATTTGTTGGGAAGAGAAATAACAACACTGGTTGATGAATTTAAACAGCCCGGCACATACGAAGTAAAACTTAGTGGTGATCATATCGAACGCAGTCCGGTGATACCCAGCGGAGTTTATTTTTATACTCTTCGCGCAGGTAATTATACAAGTACAAAGAAAATGCTGCTGATGAAGTAGATTCATCCCGTGAGATTGAAAGAAAATGTTTAAATCTTATCTCACGGGATAAATTTTTTTGTTGATGCTGTTTCAAATTATTGTTATAATTTCAGCAAGGAAATAAGCGAAAACTATTTCTTTTATATCTGTGTTGATGTTTCTATTTGTTTAATAGATTCAGGGGAATGGGGCCTCTCTAAAACTGTTACGCTTCATCCAAAAATTTTTCTTCGGAATATTTGCCGAAGATAATTCTACTTTTTGTAACACGGAGTCATTTTTAAAATGACTTGTTAACAAGTCTCAGATTTATATACGAGTGATACAATGCTATCATTCACTTCTTACATAATGCCGGGTAAGTTTTCCAGCGAATCTTCTAATGAAGAGAAGCAATTCTCTGTGCCTGCGAAGGCATTATACAAACAAACAAGCTCTCCACAATTGATTGCAAAGTCATTAGCTATTTATGCAGAGCCATTTGCTTCTTTTGCAATTGCATTTGCCTCTCCTGCAATGAAACAAATTTGTCTTTCAATGGAACAAATATATTCTGCAATAAGGAATAACAGTTACGCAACGACATTAATGCACCCCGCAATACCATTGTTTGATTTTACAATGAGACAACGAACAACCGCAATGAGACAAATCAATCTTGCAATAAGTCAACTTAATCCCGCAAACATGGAAAGATGGGTCGAAATGATAAATTATCAGATTGTGATTAAAAACCACATTGGAAATAAATTCTTATTCCTTTTGGGATAAATAATAATAAACAACAAAGTAGGAGTTAAAATGACGGATAAGCAAGAAGATTATTATTCAATGCTTACTGTCCTGAACTCGCTGCTTATTAAATTCGTTACCGTTGTAGCAGAGATACCCGCATTCAAGCGAGCATTGGAAAAATTTAGTCCCCTTCTCGAAAGAATTAAACAGGTTGATAGCGAGAGGGGATCAATCACATCGGGTAAGACAGATGTAAAGGGGAACATTAGAAACAACCTTATAGCATCCGTTACCCAGACAGCCGCAGCTCTTTCAACATACGCGGATGAGCACGATAAATCCGAAATTTTAAACAGGGTAGATAAGACGAATAGTTACTATAATCGTCTGAGAGATACAAATCTCATAATAGAAGCAACAGCCCTGGTTAATCTAACAAAGGGAATTGAAACGGAATTGGAAGATCATGGTCTTAAGAGTGAGGATATAGCAAACCTGACCTCATTAG
>DAIEQP010000419.1 GCA_027347805.1 Ignavibacteria bacterium
ATTCCAAATAATGTGAATGTTTACCTTAATGGAAAATCTACAAACAAGCAGACGCCGGTTACATTAACAAATTTATTCCCTGGTGATTATTCGGTGATGTATCAGAAAGAGGGAACACGCGCTGATAGCATGCAGCTCACAGTCCGCGGCGGAATTGCATCATATGTTTCATTGATTCTTGAAGACACAACCAAATGGGTTACATATTCACGCAAAAATTCAGGAATTTACTCTGATTTAATCTCTGCAATTGCAGTCGACAAAAAGAATGTAAAGTGGATAGCTTCTAAAGACAATGGTCTAATTAGTTTTGACGGAATTAATTTCAGGCAGTATTCAGAAACTAATTCAAGATTAATTTCTAACATGATTAATACAATTGCAGTAGATGGCCAGGATAATCTTTGGATCGGAACAAGTGTCGGACTCATGGTAAAGAAAGGGGAAAGCTGGATAGACTTAACCCAGGGACTTCCTTCAAAAAACATTTCAAGTTTTGCTTTCGATAAAAATGGAAATACATGGATCGGTACTTCGGCAGGTCTGGTTAAATACAATGGTTCAACTTACACAGTTTACTCCACAGCAAATTCCGGTATTAATGGAAATACTGTTACAGGAGTAGCTGTTGATAAAGCCGGAAATATTTGGGTGAGCAGTGACTTTAACGGAATATGCAAATTCAACGGTTCAACCTGGATTAATTATACAATGACCAATATGGGAATGTCTTATAATCTTGGTAATGCTGTAAGAACAATTGCTGCTGATGCAGATGGTTCAATTTGGGCAGCACATATTCCAAATCCAAAGCAGGGTGAATATGGCGGTTTTACTAAATTTGACGGCACCCGCTGGAATATTGTGGATATTAACGGTTTGCCAACCCAGTCAATCTATTCAATCTATGTTGATCCATCAAATTATAAATGGATTGGAACAAATGAGGGAATTGGAAGATTTCTTCAGCCTGCCAATCTTCTGAGATTTAACTCTTCAAACAATTCTATTCTTCTTATTGTTGTAACAAGTATAACAATCGATAATAAAGGTGATTTGTACATTGCTACACTTGGAGGAGGAATTGCAAAATTGAAAAAGGGAAATTTTTAATCTAGCTAATATTTTTTCTTACCCATTCTTCCAAACCGCCGGTTACTATCAATTCCTGTGCAGATTCTCCAACAGGGTCAATCTTGTAAATGTTTGAATCAATTGTAATAGTTGAATTTACAAAATCAATTTTTCCCAGTGATCCGGTAATTACAGTTGGAATTTCTGTCCCCCATAAATTTTTCAAATCGCGGACAAGTTCAGCGCATTCGATTATAAGCAGCCCGTTGTTAAGAGCATTTCTTTTATATGTTTCATTAAATGAACCGGCGATGACTAATTTTATCCCGCGGTATTTTAATGCAGTTGCGGCTTGCTCACGAGAACTGCCGGTTCCAAAATTAAAACCACCTACAAGAATATCACCATCTTTAACCAGTGAAGAAAATGCCGGATCATAATTTTCCATAACAACCTTTGCCTGTTCTTCAGGTGTCATGTCGTCATTATAAGTGTACTTACCCGGATATATGCCGTCTGTGTTTAAATTATCGAGGTGGCAGAAAATGATTTCACCTTCGATAACAGGATTAAAATTGTCTATAATTTTTACGGATGATGAGAGGCTGGCTTGTTTCTCATTAATTTTTATTTCACCAGAGAGTTTGTTGGATTCTCCGGTATAATTGTAATCAATAAATCCTGATATTGCGGAAGCAGCAACAACAGCCGGTGATGCTAAGTATGCCTGTGAATTTGGTGAACCCATTCTTCCTTTAAAGTTTCTATTTGTTGCAGAAATTCCAACTTCACCATCTTCAAGCAATCCAATTCCTAATCCAATGCATGGACCGCAGCCGGGCGGTAATGGAATTGCACCTGAATCCAAAAGTGTCTGCCAGTCACCGGCTGATTCACTTTCTTTTTGAACTTCGCTTGATGCAGCCCCGATATAAAATTCAACATGTTCTGCAATTTTTTTATCCTTCAATATTTCAGCAGCTTCATGCAAATCATCTAATCTGGAGTTGACACATGATACCAGATATGCTTTATGAATTTTTATCTTTTTACTGCTTAGCTCAATAACAGAGGACATTTTCTTTACACTGTTAGGACCTGAGACGTAAGGTACGATTGAAGATAAATCAAGTGTAATTTGTTTTGAGTAGAACGCATTTTCATCTGCTTTTAAATACTTCATTTCCTGTCTAAGTAAAGAAATATTTTCATCATTAATTCTAGAGTGCTTGTAATCAGCTGTATTAGAATTTTGTTTCAGAATTTTCTCTTCACGTTTTATTAACCAATCGATTGTTATATCATCAATAGGGAAGAGGCCGACAAGCGCACCCCATTCAGTTGTCATATTAGCTATTGTTAGTCTCTGATCGATCGAAAGATTCTTGATGCCTTCACCATGAAATTCTACTGCGTGATTTAATACTTCATCATTGTTAAAATAACCGCAGAGAGAAATAATAATATCTTTGCCGGTTACACCGGGATTTAATTTACCATTCAATTCAACTTTTACGATTGGAGGAATCTGCCACCAGGTTCTTCCTGTTGCCCAGATTGATGCTGCGTCAGTTCTTACGATAGGCGTTCCAAGACAACCAATTCCGCCGTACATATTTGAATGACTGTCTGATGCAACTACTAATGTACCTGGCCATGCATATCCTTCTTCCACCATTACCTGATGACCGATACCTCTTCCTGCCGGATAGAAATCTGCACCAAATAATTTTGCGAACTCTTCAATTTTTCTATACTTCTCTAAATTCTTTTCTGTTTTATTCTGAATGTCATGATCGAGAGTAATCACAACTTGCTTTGGATCAGCAAGTTTATTTGCTCCAATAGATTTGAATTTTGGAATAACAGCACCGGTATTGTCGTGGGTCATTACATGTTTTGGCCGGATTGAAATATAATCACCGGAATGAACAAATTTACCAGGTTCGATACCAACTGCATATTTCTGTATTATTTTTTCAACTATTGTTTGATTCATATGATTATAATTTAGCAATTACTGCATCTGTTAATTGTTGTGTTGAAGCGGCGCCATTTTTAATTGCTTCCGAACCTCCACGAATTTTCATCATGTCATATGTTCTAACTTTTCCTTCTTCAACAACTTGTGCAATTGCACTTTTGATTTTTGATGCTATATCATTTTCACCTAGATGTTCGAGCATCATTACAGCGCTCATGAACATCGCAATCGGATTTACGATTGACGGATTTAACTTTTCATATTTTGGTGCCGAACCATGTGTGGGCTCAAAGACTGCGACTGTTTCACCGATATTTGCACTGCATGCAAATCCCAAACCGCCTACTAAACCTGCGAAGCCGTCGCTGATAATATCACCAAACATATTTTCGGCAACAATTACTCCATAATCTTCAGGATTTTTTGTTAGCCACATCATCTGTGCATCAATATTTGTATCCCAAAGAGCAATTCCCGTATATTCCTTTGATATCTCTTTTGCTAACTTTAGCATCATACCTGAAGTTTCTCTTAACACATTCGGTTTCTCACATACTGTAACATTTTTATACCCGAATATCTTTGCATGTTCAAAAGCAGCACGAATAATTCTTTCAGCAGCCTTATTTGTAATTATTCTTGTTGAAACAGCCATTTCGTTACTTGGTACATCTTTGAAGAATTTCATTTTCGGATGTGTCTCCAAAGCATCACGAACCTGTTGTGATGGATTAGTCCATTCAACACCGGCGTACAAACCCTCAGTATTTTGTCTGAAGATAACTGTATTTACAAGCGGCTCGTCGTATGTTCCATCAATATTCTTTCTAATAAAATTGAGAGGATTACCTTTGAATGAAATGCATGGACGAATGCAAATATCAAGATTAAAATGCTGACGCAGTCCAACAATAGGAGAGAAGTAAACAAATCCTTTATCTTGAAGCGCAGGATCGAGTTCTTTTTTTGCTTCATCGTTTGGTTTGCTTGTAATTGCTCCGAATAGTGCAATCTTATGTTCAGCAATCAGATCAATTGTTCTTTTAGGAAGTGCATTACCTTCTTTGCACCAGAAATCCCAGCCAATATCACCCCAAACATAATTGGCTTTAAAGCCGGCGGCTTCCAATAATCTAATTGATTCTGGTAAAACAACTTTACCAATTCCGTCACCAGGTAATGCTACAATAGTTCTCATTTTTCTCGTTTTGTAAGTGATTAAAAGATGTGTACAAATATAATCAAGATGAATTTTATTTTAATGGTACGGCGAAATAAATTCTAAAGCTGATAATCCATCTGCAGTGAAAACTGATTATCAATTGAACCAGAAATTATCGAATTACCGCTACCTAAAAATTTCTCGCTTGGTTTTATAAGTTCTGAATATTTTACGGAAATATTCAACCCGAAAGAAGAATTATACTTTGCTATTATATACCATTTCATTCCGTCTCCAAATAGAGCAGGAGAAGACATTATTCCGGGTAAATCATTTTCATATTCATAGATACGTGAATTGTAAGAATCTGTTTTAAAGAATGCTAGCCTTGCTGTAAAAAAAAGATTTTTTATTGGTGCGTATCTGAAATCCTGATAAATAAGGGAACCATAATCTTTGTTGATGCCAGCATCAGGTGTAACCGATACAAATTCAATTCTTGATTTAAGTTGTAGCTGCTGAGAGAAGCTGTAAATAAATTCACCTCTAATGTTATCACTTTTGAAATCTGCAAGGCCATAAACATTTCCAACCAGATTTGTAACTTCTTTCATCTTATGTTTAAATCTCAATCTTACTTCGGAATTCTTTATCGGTTTATGAGTGTAGTAAATCATAAAATCCGTACCATTTGCAGGGAAATGAAAACGATCACTT
>DAIEQP010000423.1 GCA_027347805.1 Ignavibacteria bacterium
GAACTTTTGGAATATCATCACCGACTATCATTATTTCCGAAATTTTTAATGATAACCGTTTGCCCAAACTTCCTCCCGGATGAAGCAAAGCAAAATCCTGTGCCGTAAATCCGCGCATTTCAAGTAAAGATATTGCGAGTGCATCACCCATAACAAGCGCAGCAGTTGTAGATGATGTTGGAGCTAAATCATAAGGACAAGCTTCCTCTTTAACAGAAACATTTAATATCAGATCGCAATCTCGAGCTAATTTTGATTCTGTTTCTCCAAACATTCCTATAAGTGGCACGCCAATTCGTTTGAACATAGGAACAAGATTTAATAATTCCTCGGTATTACCGCTCTTAGAAATCAAAATTACAATATCTTCTTTTCGAACCATTCCAAGATCGCCATGTAACGCATCGGTTGGGTGCAAAAATATAGAAGCGGTACCAGTTGAATTTAGTGTTGCAACAATTTTTCTTGCAATCAATCCGGATTTTCCCATGCCGGTAAAAACAACTCTGCCAGTTGATTTAAAAATTAAATTAACTGCATCAGCAAAATTTATATCAATACTATCAATCAGGTTTTGAACAGCATCAGATTCAATACTAACTACTTCTTTTCCTTTCGCAATTATTTGTTCCGAATTCACATTTTCCTCTACTTCTTCAAAAAATCGATGAATGATTTTTTTCTTTGAACCATTTTAGGATCGAAAAGTGAATAGTCAACATCAATTCTATTCCAGTATTTATTATAAAGAAGAAATGCCTGTCCCAGTTTTTCATCATCAAAACTTGAGAGAGATGTAAACAATCTGTTTGGATTGAGCGCAACTTCCGGGTCCCTTTCTTCCATCAACAGCATAAGTTCATTATAAAAATTCGTAACAGGAATTAAATAATTCACTTCATCCTTTGCATTATAGACCCAGATTTTTCTGTGTGCTGAGGCAATAACAAGGACAAGTGATTTTAAAATCAGATGAATTTCACGAACGTCGGAATTATCGTACGGAGCTTTTTGACCCGGCACCCAATTTGAGTATGTCCAGCGATATTTTTCCTCAAGTTCACCAATCTTTGTAGCTATTTCGATGTTTTGCAGATCAATTTCAATTTGATCATCGTTTTCATGATGAATTGTAACATAGATTTCATGATCACCGTATACAATTTTTGAAATGGCGAAAATCGGCGTTGAAGAAGATTCAATGTCAAGATCGGAATCAAGTTTTCCAAGTATAAAATTTCCTCTGCCAAATCTTCCATGGCCAAGCACTACCATTTGCTCAATCTTCTCTCTATAAAGTTTATAACCGATTTTATTTTCCGGAAGAGCAGAAAATAATAATTCCTTCTCTTCGGCTGATAAATCTCTTGGGAAATGTTCTTTGCCGTTTGTCATATTAATTCATCTTTTTTGATTCTTTAAAGTAATCTATTATTTCCTGTAAAACTTCTCCACTATTATTTTTTGCAGTAAAAGTAACAACTCGTTTTACTTCTCTTCTTCCGTCTTTTGGAGATGAAGAGAGCCCGCATTTTTGCAGTAAAGGAATATCCAGCATATCATCGCCGATATAAAAAATATTTTTGTAATCTATATTCAATTTACCAGATAAATCATTAACCATCTGTACTTTATCAAGTGAAGCAGAAACCAAAATGCAGCCTCCTTCTTCTTTTAATCTTGATACCAATTCATCATTTCTTGAAGTAACAATACCGAACATTGCACCAAGTTTTTTCAGCTCTTCACAGCCCGAATGTAATTTTTTTATCAGTCCAGCTAAGCTTTCCGGCGATACAACAAAACTTTTTGGTATTAAAACTCCTTCCAGATCAAACAAAAACAATTTAATGCCTACAAATCTTTTAACCAATTCACTTTTCATTCTTCACAATTTCATCTAGTTGTTTAATTGTAACAAGCAGTTTATGCAGCGAATCCAAAGGCAATTGACTGGCAGCATCACTAAGTGCTTTTGCAGGATCGGGATGAACTTCAAGGAATAATCCATCAATACCGACTGCAACAGCAGCTTTTGCAAGAGTATGAATATACTGCCTCTCACCACCGGATTCATTTCCTTTACTCGGAAGTTGAACTGCATGCGTAGCATCCATAATAACAGGATAACCAAACTGACGCATAATCTGCAAGCTGCGCATATCAACAACAAGATTATGATAACCAAATGTGGTTCCTCTTTCAGTCAACATAATTTTTTTGTTTTTCGTGTGTTCTATTTTTTCAATAACATGTTTCATATCCTGAGGAGCAAGAAACTGTCCTTTCTTAACATTAACAGCTTTACCGGTCCTTCCGGCAGCAACAAGCAGATCTGTTTGCCTGCATAGAAACGCCGGAATCTGTATTACATCAGCTACATGAGAAATGGGTTCAACTTCTCTTTCATCGTGAACGTCTGTTAAAATCGGCAGAGAAAATTCCTTTTTAACTTTTGATAAAATTTTTAATGCTTTCTCAAAGTGAATTCCGCTAAAAGAATGAATACTTGTTCTATTTGCTTTTTTGAAACTTGATTTAAAAATGAAAGGCATTTTTAAATCATCAGTAATTTTTTTTATTGCCTCTGCTGTTTTAAGTGTAATTTTTTCATTTTCAACTACACAAGGACCGGCAATTAAAACTAAAGGATTGCCATCGCCAATTTTGAGTTTGTTAATTTTAACCATAGCGTCACTTTTTTATTGAAATAAATTTTCTTGTGATTTATAACTCCCCCTCTTTTTATTGAAGCGAATATATGCAAGATCTGTTGCTTCTCTACCGCGGGGAGTTCGTTGAATAAATCCTTGTTGAATTAAAAACGGTTCGTAAACTTCTTCAATTGTGCCGGGGTCCTCATTCACTGCAACTGATAAAGTATTCAAACCAACCGGACCGCCACCAAACTTTTCTATTATTGCTAGAATAATATCTTTATCCATTTCATCAAGACCAAATTCATCAACCTCTAATGAGTTTAATGCACGTTTAGTAACCTGTAGATCAATTCCATTTTTATTTTCATAGTCAGCAAAATCTCTGGTTCTCCTCAATAATCTGTTAGCAATTCTTGGTGTACCTCTTGAACGTTTTGCCAATTCGTCTGCTGCATCTCCATCAATATTGATTTTTAGAATTCCGGCTGATCTATGAATTATTTTGCTGATTAAATTGCTTTCGTAATAATCCAACCTGGATTTGATTCCAAATCTATCTCGTAATGGTGCGGTGAGTAAACCGGCTCTTGTAGTTGCACCAATTAAAGTATAATGAGGAAGTTTTATTTGAACGGTTCTTGCATTAGGCCCGCTGTCAATCATAATATCAAGTTTATAGTCTTCCATTGCAGAATAAAGATATTCTTCAACAACCGGACTCAATCTATGAATTTCATCAATAAACAAAACAGATTTTTCTTCAAGAGTTGTAAGTAAACCGGCAAGATCTCCCGGTTTTTCAAGAACAGGCCCCGAAGTTATTTTTATTTTAACACCAAGTTCATTTGCGATAATATTTGCAAGGGTTGTTTTACCTAAGCCGGGAGGGCCTGTAAGAAGAACATGGTCTAAGCTTTCGCCTCTTTTTTTTGCCGCGCCGATAAATACTTTTAAATTATCAGTAATTTTAGACTGACCGGTAAAATCAAGAAATGTTTTTGGCCGAAGCGAGAACTCGATTTTTTTCTCTTCATCATTTGGAATCGGATTCAAGTTCTCTGCTCTTTTTTTCAACTAATACTCCGTTTACTTTGAAAAGGAAATAATTTCTTTTTCAAGATAGATTTATTTTTATCAATAAAATGTACCATCAGAAACATTAAAATAATTAATGCAATTGCAGCCAAAATTGATTCTGTAAGGTTAAGTGTTTTTGGCCAGAACATTCCAAATCCGGGAATCCACGCACTTCCATAAAGAATTATAATATGAATTGCATAAATTAACAACGTATACTGTCCAACTAATTTAATTATTTCCGGTATACGTTTAATATAAACTGCTATTATTGACATGAATCCGTTTAGAATAAAGATTCCTGATAATCTCATCAACACTACAAAAATATTATCTGTAATGTAATATTTATAACCAAATGCTTTTGCTTGAATAAAAATTACTATTAATGATGCGACTCCAAATCCCAAGCCTGTAAGCATTAATCCGGCACTGAATTTTTTCTGCAAATAGATTCCCGGATTCTTTGCTAAATAACTTCCTAGAATAGCTCCCACTAAAACATATCCGCTCCAGGGAAAAATAGGAAACAGAGATAATGTTCCTGCATACAACCATGCTGCGAATGGAATAGGCAGATAATTTGCCCAATTAATATTTTCAGTTACATTCCACATTAAAAAGAAAAATGCAGCTCCGATTCCAAAAACCAAAAGATCACTCAGTTTAAATTTTTCTGCAATAAAAGCAAGAATAAGAACTAATAGGATTCCGAAACCAATTAGGTGAAGCGCATCAACAGTAAAAAAAGTTAACCACTGATCGTTGGACACTTCACTAAATTCTACAACTCTATGTGAAGGATAACGAAGAAGATATCCTGTTAATATTAAAATGAGAAATCTTTTTACTCCTTTTTTTACTCTTTTATTCTGATCAAAAGGTAAATTAACCAGGCGAAACAAGTAAGTAAATGCGACACCGGAGGAAAACATAAATATTGGCGCGGTAAATCCCCTTATAGTAAACCAGGCACTAAAAAAAACAGAATCATATGTTCTATAATTATCAGCAAGGAAGGTATCAATTGTATGTCCCTGAACCATCAAAATAACTGCAAGAGCTCGCATCAAATCAATAAAATTATTCTATCACGTTTGGGTTTGGTCATCAAGTTCCTTGTTTGAATGCAAAAATAATTAAACCCTCTGATTAATTGAAAACATTCTATTCATGCAGAACCCCGAATAATCGGGGTTCAAATGACTTATAATTAATTTCTTGGATGGTTCGCAACCCAATCGACAAGAAATTTAATTATCTCCTTTGTTGAAGTGCCAGGTGTAAAAAGTTCTCCAACTCCAAGTTCTTTTAATTTTATCAGATCAGATTCAGGAATAATTCCACCGCCAAAAAGTAAAATATCATCGGCAGATTTTTCTTTCATCAACTCCAGAATTCGCGGGAAGATAGTCATGTGAGCACCTGAAAGAATACTTATTCCGATTGCATTAACATCTTCTTGAATAGCCGCTTCAACAATCATTTCTGGCGTTTGACGCAACCCGGTATAAATTACTTCCATTCCTGCATCTCTAAGAGCGGCTGCAACAACTTTTGCACCTCTATCGTGACCATCTAACCCAGCTTTGGCGATCAATACTCTAATCTTGTTTTCCATATTTCTCCAAAATTTAATATGTAAAAATACTACCGATACGGGTAAAAGAACAAATTGTGAATATTGTGGATGGCAATTTAAAGTCAACTTGTAAAAGATTTCGAAAGGTTAATCTATTTGCGTTTATCAGGTTTTGTAAATCTCTCGTAATACCTGCGTGCAACTTCCAAATCCCTTGGCGTATCAACTGAAAGGCTGTCGTACTCCGTAACAACAATTTTCATATTAAAACCATGTTCAAGAAAACTAAGCTGTTCCAGTTTTTCTATCTGTTCGAGATCAGTTGGTCTTAGTGTCGTAAATTTTAAAAGTGATTCCCTTCTGTAAACATAAAGTCCAATGTGTTTAAATATTTCAGCTGATTGAACACGTTCAAGATTTGTTCTTGCGTCACGGACAAAAGGAATTGGGGAACGAGAGAAATACATTGCGAAGTTATGGTAATCAAAAACAACCTTAACAACCGAAGGAGATTTTAATTCTTCAACATCAGTAATTCTTCTTGCAAGAGTTGACAGATTAACTTTCTTATCGAACAATAGAGGTTCAATTGCCTGGTCAATCATTTTTCCTTTAATAAAGGGTTCGTCTCCCTGAATATTTACAATGATCTGCGCATCTGGAAGCTGTTCGGTAACAATCGCAATTCGGTCTGATCCGCTAGCACATTCTTTAGGAGTCATAAAAACTTCTGCACCAAAACTTTTTACAACCTGGTAAACCTTATCATCATCAACGGCAATTACAACTTTATCCAGCAATTTGGATTTTCTTGCGCTGTTATATGTGTGTTGAATCATTGGCTTGCCGCAAATATCGGCAAGCGGTTTTCCCATTAAGCGTGTGGACGCAAATCGAGCTGGTATTATTCCAATAATCATTAGGCGTGTTATTCTTGATTAATTACTTTGGGTACTTTAAAATATTCTTCCGTTCTTGCCGGAGCGTTTTTTAATGCTTCTTCAACTTCAACCGAGGG
>DAIEQP010000001.1 GCA_027347805.1 Ignavibacteria bacterium
TGGAATCAAAAGAAGAAAAACAGATTACAATTAATATCAAAAATAATGTCGAGATGATTAATATAGAAATAATTGATACTGGATCTGGTATACCTGCTGATAATATTGGAAAAATATTTACTCCGTTTTTTACAACAAAAAAGATGGGGAAAGGTACCGGTTTAGGTCTTGCTATTACCTACGGTATTATTAAAATGCACAAAGGCGATATTAAAGTGAAAAGTGTTATTGATAAAGGAACAACATTCACTATTAAATTGCCAACTAAGTTAAACATGAATGTTACTATGAATCAAAGGATATAAAATGAACCCAGAAGAAGTAAAAAAAATCTTACTTGTTGATGACGATATCGATTTGTTAGAACAGAACAAATTATTGTTAGAAGCAAAAGGCTTTGAAGTCATAACTTCAGAAAATTCCGAAGACGGATACAAAATATTTCAGAGAGAAAAACCAGATGCAGCAGTAATAGATTTAATGATGGAACAGATGGATTCAGGATTTGTTCTTTCATATAAAATCAAAAAGACAGAACATGGTAAAAAAATTCCTGTTTTTATTTTAACTGCAGCAACATATGAAACAGGATTAAAATTTAGCGCTGCCACAAGCGAAGAAAAAGAATGGATAAAATGCGATGGTGTGCTCAATAAACCGGTGATTGTTGAAGAGTTGATAGCTAAGATCGAAAGTTTTAAGGCAGTATAACTTAGCCAATAAAAGCGATACATATAAATGTCGGTTCAAAATACTAAAGCCAGCATTCTGATTATTGATGATGAAAAGGGTTTGCGAATAGGAACTCAAAGACTTCTTGAAGATGAAGGACACGATGTTCAAACAGCAGATTGCGGCGAAGAAGGAATTCGATTAGGAACATCAATAGAATTTGATGTTGCCATAATCGATCTAAAGATGCCGGATATTGATGGATTGGATGTTCTTAAGGAAATTAAGAGCAAATTCCCAAATACTATATGTTTTATTGCTACTGCTTATGCAAGTTATGATACGGCTATTGAATCGACACGCCTTGGTGCCTTTGGTTATATACCCAAACCATTCACACCAGAAGAATTAATATATCAGGTTGAACAGGGAATTAAACAGAGAAGATTAATTCTTGAGGCCGAACGTTTAAAAAATGAACGTGAAGCTAACTTACTTGAACTAGCATCTGAAAAATCACGTCTTAACACAATTATTAAAGCAATTAGTGACGGAGTTCTAGTAATAAATAAAAATGGTGAACTCGTTTATTTTAATTATGCAGCACTCCGCTTCCTAAATAATGGAAATTTCAAAATTGGCGATACTGTTATTGAAAAATTACCGACGGAAATTTCTGAGATAATTGATAAGATTATCAAAAAAGATAAAATTTTACTAAAAACATATTCAACACAAATCGAAGTCCTTCCAAATCATGAATTGATTATTGAAGCTGCCTGCACACCGGTTCCAAATCCTGATGGAACACTTGCCGGTGTCGTAATAATTCTAAGCAATATTACACAGTTTAAACGCATTGAGTTAATCAAATCTCAATTTGTTTCAATGGTTGCTCATGAATTCAAAACTCCTTTAGCTGCAGTCCAGGGATTTATTAATATCATTCTTGATGATTCTCTTGGTCTCGACCGTGAAAAACAAAAGGAATATTTAAGCAGGTCTACTGTTAGGCTCAAAAGTTTAACAGATTTAGTTAATGACCTTCTTGACATTTCAAGAATGGAATTGAAGACAAAACAACGCGAAATAGAAGATGTTCAAATTTCAGAATTGATTAAGAATACCTTACAATTTCTTGAATTCGAAATAAAGAAAAAACAAATTATTGTTGATACGAATATTCAAGAGAACCTGCCTACAATTAAAGCAGATTTAAATGAAATTATACGTCTGCTTATAAACCTGATTAGCAACGCAGTAAAATATAATAAAGAAAACGGCTCCATCTTTATAATTGCACATCAAGAAAATAATTATGTCTGTCTCAAGATTCGTGATACTGGGATTGGAATGAAGCCCGAAGAAAAGGATCATTTATTTAATGAATTCTATCGTGCAAAAAATGAAAAAACCCGCGGTATTAGTGGAACCGGTTTAGGATTATCAATTGTCAAAAAAATAGTTGAGTCATATTACGGTAAAATTGAAGTTGAATCTGTCTTTGGTTTTGGAACGACATTCACGATTCATTTACCAATAAATCAAAACTAACTAATTAGGAGAAAGCTATGGCATTAGTAGCTATTATCGATGATGATCCAGATATTCTCGATGCGAGCAGTCTTGTACTCAAATCCAAGGGTTTTAACGTCATCACCGCTTCAAATCCAAATGATGGTTACAAAATTGTAACTGAAAACAATCCTGACCTAATTATTCTTGATGTTATGATGGACGAGCCAGATGATGGATTTTTTCTTGCACAGAAATTCAGAAGAGAAAAAATTAACACACCGATTCTCATGTATACTTCAGTATCTAAAGCAGTAGGAATGGATTTCAATAAAAACGAAATGGTTCCTGTTGACGATTTTGTAGAAAAACCTATATCGCCCGAAGAATTAATTTCCAAAGTTGAAGCATTGTTGCATAAAGTGAAGGAGAGCCGCTGATGTTAGTACTTGAAAAAAACGCTATGACTGAAGAAATTGAGCAGCTTGTTGCCAAGTTCGGAAAAGGCAGATCATCGTTGCTTCCGATTCTTCAAAGTATTCAAAGAAAACACAATTACATACCGGATTTTGCTCAGCAGGAAGTTGCAAGACTTTTAGACATTCATCCGGTTGAAGTTTATAGTGTTATATCTTTCTACGCATTCCTAAATACAAAACCGAAAGGGCGAAACATTGTTCGTTTATGTCAAACAATCACATGCGATCTTGCCGGCAAGAAAAGCGTAGCTCTTGCAATTGAAAGAGAACTCGGAATAAAATTCGGCGAGACAACAAAGGATAATCGTATAACGCTTGAATACGCAAACTGTCTTGGAATGTGCGATCAGGGTCCGGCAATGATTATCAACGAACGTGTGTACCCTAAAGTTACTCCGGAAAAAGCTGTAGAAATATTGAGCGAGGTGAAATAACTATGGAAAAGAAAACAAGAAAAGGAGCTGTAATATTTTCACCGTACACTCGCGGCGATTCAATTAAAAAAGCAATCGGATTAAAACGCGAAGATATTCTTTTCGAACTTCGCGAATCCAAATTAAAGGGAAGAGGCGGCGCAGGGTTTCCAACTGCAACCAAATGGACTTTGGTAGCAGCGGCTTCTTCCGATGAAAAATATGTTATATGCAATGCCGATGAAGGAGAACCTGGTACATTTAAAGACCGCGTTCTGCTTTTAGAATATCCAGAATTAGTCTTCGACGGAATGGTAATTGCCGGTTATACTG
>DAIEQP010000036.1 GCA_027347805.1 Ignavibacteria bacterium
AATTCATCATTTGCTTTCCCAATATAAATAGTCGTGTCTTTCATTTTTGAAAGGTTAGGCGGATTGTTAACTACTACAAATGTGGAATCAGAAAAAATAACTTTGCCAGATTTGGTAGAAACATTTAGCTGATAAATCCCGTCACTATTAATGGAAGATATGCTCAATTCATTGGTAGAGTACAATTTTGATGATTTTTTATCTATCCACGAATAATTAAGCTGACTAGTATTATCACTTACAGTCGGTTTAATATGTAACGATTCACCTACGCAGACAACAACTTTTAGAGGTATTGATACTATGGGATAATCTAACACTTTTACATATTTAACTTTTTCCGATGGATATGTGATTCCATTTAATCCTGAAGATGCAATCAATTTGATCCGATTTAGTCCCGGTTCTGTAAGTGTTGTTTTAAATGTTTTTTCGTTCGAAATTTTTATTTCATTTAAAAACCATTCAAAAGTAGTGACACTATTATCTTTAATTTCGGATGTTACAGCATCAAGAACAATTTCTTCATCCCGCTGAACAATATCAGGAATAACAAATGCAGCTTCGGGAATGTTAACGACCTTTACTTCAGTAGATATTTTATTTGAGCTGTTTTCTAATGATGTTCCATCCATAACTGTAAGTGTTACATTATAAATTCCAATTTTTGAATATTGGTGTGTTACCTTTATTCCATGTTTTGTGACACCATCTCCAAAATCCCAGATATAGTCTGAGATTTTCCCATCTGCATCTTTTGAATTTGATGCATCAAAAATTATTAGTTCATTAGGCGTACAATCATGTCTAACATTAAATTCTGCAACGGGGGCAGAGTTCACATTTATTAATTTTGTCACCGTCGAGGAGTTACATTCAGATTTTATATCTGTCCTCAAAGTTAAAACCACATTATAGTTTCCATACTTTATGTACTTGTGCTTTGCAATTTTTCCATTTCCAGTAGAACCATCTCCGAAATTCCAATCATAACTAATTACTTTGCCGTTACCAGGAAAACTCATTGACGCATCAAAAGTGCATTCATAATTTTCTGGTATTGAATCTCTTGAAGTAAATGAAGCAACTGGTGCTTCTGTTATAGTTACTTTTAAATTGTCTTTTGCAGTGTTGTCACACTTGCCTTTTAAATCGCCCGTAATTGTTAATGTTACTTTATATTTTCCCGGTTTCGAATAAATATGAATTGGATTAGGCCCGACTCCTGTTTCACCATCACCAAATTCCCAATTATAACTGCTAACCAATCCACCTGGCGAAACTGATTTAGTCCCATCAAAAGTAACAGGACTGGAAGCGCATGCAATCATATCATTCCCAGCAACTGCAATCGGGGCATCAAGAACTTTAATAATTTTTGTATCTACAGCACTATCGCACAATAAACCAGAATCATCTGTAACCCTGAGTGTAACGGAATAATTTCCTCCTTTCTTAAATACACGAAACACATTGCTTCCGCTTAATTTCACCGAATCATCAAATGCCCATTCATAATGAATCAAACCTTTTTCAAATACCTGCGATTGCAGTCCGCTTAAAATCAGAATGTCTCCTGCGCAAATTGTTGTATCTGCACCGGCATTTGCAATCGGAGGCCGGTGTATTTTCACAAAAATTGTTTTTCTAGAAAGTGAATTAGCTAATCCAAGTCCATCATCAACAGAAATTGTAACCGGTAGAATTCCACGGTCCGAAAAATTATGATAAATTTTTGAACCACCTTTAATTTTTTCATTGTTGGGAAATTCCCAGTAAAACGAAAGCTTATCCCCATCAGGGTCAATCGTTTTTGATGCATCTATCAAAACAATGTTATTACATGTTTCAATAGTTTCGTCAACGTTAATAACTGGTGAATTGTTTACTTTGATAATTACAGTATCATTTGAAATTGAATTTTCAGCGTATGAATCATCTTTGACTGATAATATTACATTATAAACACCCGGCTTTTCAAAAGATTTCTCAAAAGTTTTTCCTGAACCTTTTGTTCCATCACCAAAGATCCAATTATATTCTTTAATAATTCCATCCAAATCTCTTGATTGCGATGCATCAAATATGATTTTTTGTTTCGGAGATGCAACAGTAATGCAATTTATAGTTGGCAATGGTGAGTTATTAACTTTTACATTTATAAATGCAATTCCAGTTGCAGGATATTTAAAATCATCTGTCACTTCAAGTCCAACATTATAAGTCCCGGGATTTGAAAAGCTGTATTCAAAACTTTCCTTATCGCTTACGTTCACATTATCGAGAAACCATCTGTAACTGACAATTTTTCCATCCGGATCAATAGAACCATTCCCGGTAAATTTTATTTTTTGATTTACTGCAACAGATCTATTTGGCCCAGCATCAGCTATAGGTTTTTTGTTGATTATAATTTTGGATGTATCGAAAGAAAAGTTATTTGAAGTATTATATTTATCTATCACTTTCAGAATTACTGAATAAGTACCTGCAATCTTATAATTATGATTTACTATTTTTCCTTCAGAAGTTGAACCGTCTCCAAATGTCCACTGATATTTTACTATTCCGCCAATTTCATCACACGATTCGGATGCATCAAATGTAGCATTGCCATCATTAAGAAACATTTCATTCTTAATCTTTGCGATCGGTCTGTCATTCACAATTATTTTTAATGAATCAAATCCGGAATCTGTTTCTGTATTGGAATCATCTGTGACTTTTAATTTGATTATATAAGTTCCCGGTTTGCTAAATCTGTGATTAGGTTTAACACCTGTTCCTTTTATTCCATCACCAAAATTCCAATCATACTTAACAATCTTACCGTCACCATCACTTGATTTATAAGCATCAAACAATACTTCTTCATTCAAAGCAACAATTTTATCTGGTCCCGCAACAGCTTTTGGGGGATTGTTAATAAAAACCGTTACTAATTTCGAAGCAGAGTTATTTGCAGCAGTTGAGTTATCAGTGACAGTAAGTTTTATTTTATATGTACCGGGATTTGGAAATTTTTGTTGAACAATTTTTCCTTCCTGAATTCCTAATTCGTTAAAGTTCCACTCATATTTGATAATTGAACCATCATTATCTTTACATGACGTTGCATCAAAAGTCAATTGCTGATTTACTGCACCAATGATTTTATCTTCAGCTATGATCACCGGAGGATCATTCACTGTTATTACAACTGTATCTTCAGAATTATTACATAACTGATTTTGATAATCATCTATAACTTTTAGCAAAACAATGTATTTACCTGGTAATTGAAATGCATGTGTTACCTTTTGTCCATTTGCAGTTGAGCCATCACCAAAATTCCATTTGTAATCAATGATTTTGCCATCTGCATCGGAAGAATTACTTCCGTCAAAAACAACTTTTTGATTAGGCATTAAGAACAAATCATCGCCGGCTTTTGCAATCGGTTTTTCATTTATAACAAAATCAAATTTCTCCAGTTTTGCCCTTGTAATAGATTTTGAAGTAACATCGACAACAAAACACTCACCTGTATATTTGCCCGCTTTATCAAAAGTTCGTTGAATAAATTTAGAATCTGAAGAAAATCCATCACTAAAATTCCATTGATAAGCTAATGAATCTTTTTCATCAGTTGGAACGGCCATTAAATTAAAATTAATAGTCGCGCAATCTTTGTAAACAAATTCTTTTTTCACATCAGGAATTGATGAAGTCAGTTTATCAATTTGTTCTAATAAAATTTTATATTTTTTCCCCTCCTGGTTATCAAAGAAAAATGTAATATCATTTGCCTCCATATTAACCGGACCAATATCGAACGTGAAATCATTCTCGCTTTCATACTCTGTAAGATCAAATTTATTTACCGACCACTCACCCGGAAGGCTTTGATTCAAAGGGGATTCATCTTTTAAAAGCGTACTAAATGAACAATTAGTGCCATCCAAATCAAATGTATGAACTACAATCTTACGATTCTGTTTATCCGGTTTTACAATAAAAAACTGCTCTTCATCTGTGTGTTTCAATGCAATTGTTGGCTGGTATGAATAAAGTATTAAACCGGGAATAGTTTTATTGCTAAGAGAATCTGAGCTCACAAAAACTTTAAAATTATTTCCATCGTCTCCATCAACGCCTTCTACAATTAACGAATAAATAAAATCTTCACTTGGTTTCTTAGAAAGATTTACAAAATTATACCACTCGCCAAATAATCTTTTATCCTGCCCTATCTCGAATCTTCCCAAAATTTGTTTGTCAATTCCTGCACGATAGCCCGGTATTTTTATAATATCATCCTCATTATGTTCTCCCTGATAAATGCTGAAACGAAATTTTGAATTCCAGGAACCAATCGCGATATCTTCTTTTGAACCGCAGCTAACATCATATAACCGTAAGAATGCATTACCAGAATAATCTTTGGGAATTTGTATGTTAATCACCTGGATATAATTATTATCACCTTCGTCTTTATTTGCTTTGGGACCATAGTTAACAAATTTCAGGTCTGTCTGTGCGAAGACCGAAAAACAAAATACAATAAAAAGAAAAATTGCACTCTTCACTTTATTCCCAATGTTATTTACTTATTTCAAAAGTTTTTTTGTTGAATAATAAATCTTCCAATGTAATTGTTTTTATTCTTGGCAATGTTTTGCCGCCACAATTAATAATCCCTTCATAAATATTTTTTTCTTTTGAGTATTTAATCATCTCGGTTCTATAAGCACCATCTTCATCCAGAGTAATTTCGGAATAGCTTTTCAGTTGAGTAAGATCATCGGCTTTTATAATTATTCTATAATAACTTTCATTCTTATCTATTCTTTGCAGATCATAGCTTCTAAGCTGGGGAGGTTGATTATCAAAGAGAACTTTCTTTTCCAATGTTAAAGAGTTCTCCTCCTTTCCCACAGCTTTAATTTCAAAAATATTTACCGGCTTGTTAAGAATTTGACTGGACTTGAAGAATCCACCGCTCTCGATGTTAATCTTCTGCCTGTTTATAAACAGCTCAAAAACATTTTCAACTTTTCCGGAAATAGTTAAAGTTTCTTTATTTGTTTCAGTTAATACTTCCGGCTCAAAAAATATTTTGGGAGTAGAATTTTTTTTAACAACACTTATTTCAATCTTTTTTTCATAACCGGCAGGAGTATTTACAGAAATCAAAAAAATCTGAACTTGCTTTTCCAGTTTCAAATTTATTTCACAATTTCCCAGCGTATCTGCATAATTTATAGATGACCAATTCCCTTCTGTATTTTTAACTTCTAAACGGGAGAGTGGCCGTGTTTTAAGTGATAGCTGAAGCAATGGTTCGGAAGACTGAAGACTTGTATTATTTTTTATTTCCCCGTTTATTTTATCAATTAATTTTAATTCGGAGTTTACTTCACAAAATACATTTCGATAAACTTTTGTTTCGAGCCCGGTTTCATTCTTAGAAGTTATTTCTACCTTATTTATTCCTTCGCTAAGTTCTATTTTTTTATCAAAATTACCATCCTTATCAAGATCAACTTTAACACCATTCACGAATAGATTACAATTCGATATTGTTTTTCCTTTAACAGATACTTTTGAGTCCCGTGAGATAAGATTATTTGAAGGAAATTCAACTGTTAAAAACGGTTTGTTTGAATCATGCTTAACAATAAAAATTCTCGAATCGGAAAACGGGCCTGGCAGTCCGGCTGAGTCAACAGAACAAACATGCCAGTAATATACTCCTGCCTCTATTCCGGAAGTTTGCAAACTAAGATTACGAATATTTTTGTAAGCGGAATATACCTTCGAAAAATTTGGGTCCCGTGAAATCTCCAGCCAGTAACTTTGCGCATTTTTTATTTTTCCCCATTCAAATTCAGGCTGCATCTCTGAAAATTTTGCTAATTCTTCTGGTGAAATTAAAGATGGTGAAAGCAAAAGATTTTTTGGTTTTGCCGGAAATCCGCCGTCAGGAATTACCGATCCCTGGTTTTTTTTTACAACAACTGATGAATCCTTTACTTGAAGTGATATTTCACCATTATAATTAGAAAGTTTTGTTGATTTGTTTCCTTTTTCAACCCAGAAATATTTTGAATTAATTTTTGTCTTAACTCCTTTTATATCTAGATCAAATTTTTTCTTGGGACTATTTAACAACATTGCAAAAGCATCGCCTTTCTCCAATTTTACTTTCGTAGTTGTCTTATTATCAATTACATCAAATTTGGAACTCTGAATAATTGCCTGAGAATTTTCATTCAACTTAATCTGGCTCAAATCAAAAAAAGTAATATTTGCGTTTGAAAGCGCAAGAGTTCTAGCCCAATCATTTTCCTTCAAATTATCATATAATTCCGCCTCTTCCCATTTTAAAACCGAAGGAAACATTTTTTGGACATTTCCTTTTTTAAATGAAATAATTGCATCAATTGTCTTTTCCCTGATTTCTTTTGTTCTCCTGTATGCTTCTCCCGAATATTTTAATGATTCATCCAATGATTTATCTGCCGATTCATAATCAAACAAATCTTTTTGACTAACTGCTTGTTGAAGCGAATTGGAAGCTTTTGCAAGTAAATCTTCAGATAGTATTTTACTTCCAATTTTAACAGCATTCTGAAATGAATTATTTGCTTCTGTAAACTTTGATAAGAATTTACTTACTTTGCCCTTTGGAATTTTTAAGGAACTACCCGGCTTTAACTCACTTAGATTTTTGATGTTATTGTATTTTAAAATGTAGGGCCATAAATCGGGGTTGCCAAAATATTCAGAAGATACTTTCCTAATATCAAAACTGGAGCTTATATTAATTGTAACATCATCCTGTTTTTGAGAAAAGATAAAGTTATTGATAGACAGCAACATTAAAAACAATATAAATCTAAGCTTCTTGCTCATTACTATCTTTTGCTATTGGGAAAGAAATTATAAACTCTGCACCTTTTCCGCTTTCCGATTCAAGTTTTATTAACCCACCCATCATTTCAACCAGTTTTTTTACTATTGATAAGCCTAAACCTGTTGAATGTTCTCCTGCAGTAGGCCTCGCCGATAATCGAGCAAATTTCTGAAATAATTTTTTCTTGTCATTTTCTGTAAAACCCGGGCCCTCATCTTTAAATTTAATTTCGATGAAATTTTTATCATCAGAGTATTTTGTTGTTATAAATATTCTCTTGTCAGGTGGTGAAAACTTAATTGCGTTGGATAGAATATTCTGACATATCTGACTAGTCAGATTTTGATCAGCATTAATAAAACATTCTCCATCAGGATGTATCTCAACAATAGTTATATTTTTCTTTGAAGTGATTTCTTTGAATTGCAGTTTCAAATCATTCACAACTTCGTGTAAAGAAATATTTTCCATGTTGGTATTTAATTTACCCTGTTCAATTGCATTTACGTCTAAAAGATTTTTTACAATCGAGAACATTCTTTTAGATGCCTTTTCAATTTCCATTAGAAAATCAAGATGCTCCTCAGCCGTTAAATCTTTATCTTCTCTTAAAATTTCTGCAAACGAACTAATTGCAATTAACGGATTCTTTAGATCATGGGCGGCAATACCTAAAAATTCATTCTTATCTTCATTAAGCTCCAAAACACGTTGATAGGCTTTCTTTAATTCTTTGTTCGATTCACTTAATTCATTTGTTCTTTGAGCTACTTTCACTTCAAGATTTTTAGCATAATCTTCTAGCAGATCTTTTTGTTTCTCAATCTCATCAAAGTTTTTTCTTAGCTGGCTTCCCATTGATGTAAGTGAGTTTCCAAGTTGACCAATCGAATCATCAGCCAGATAATCAAACGAAACTTCAAAATTACCAGCAGCAATTGTTTTTGAAGTATCTGCCATTTGTATAATTGGTTTACTAAGATGTTTCGAAAACATTTTGGCGATTACCACAGATGAAATAACGCTAATCAGAATAAATATTGAGAAAAATATGAATGCATCCCGAACAACTGAATATGCAACTTCTTCCGGAAGTGCTGCAACAACAGCCCAATTAATTCTTTGAGTACATGAAAATGAAGTTACGTATTTTTTATTGGAAGGGTCGGTATAGTTATTTACAAGAGTAATTCTATTTTTAGATCTTAAAAGCGATACAGCTTCATTTACAACTTTTTCCGGAAAATTTGTCATTAAACGGGAATTAAAAAATTTTTTACCTGATTCATCTATTACAAATACATAACCGGCTTTATTTAAGTAATGATTTTCCACTTCACTTGATATTTCAGAAAAATCAATCTGGGCAACAATCACAGCATCTCCCAGATGAGGTATTTTTGTTTTCATCATCAAGGCTGAAATCCAGGTTTCAATATTCCTGTCATATTCAGGTGCGGAGAAATATATGGACAAATTATTTTTCGTTAATAATAAACCAGGATCAACTTTTCCCAATCGTTTCGAGAGAGGAATAAATTGATTGTTCTTTGTTTTTTTAAAATCTTTTCGGGAAGATATTACCTCCTCATAACCATTTTTTGTTTTTACATCAACAGATAATGAAAGTAAATTGTCAATTTTTTCAACACTAGATACAAGAAATGCAATTTTCTGATCGGAGTCTAATTCGGGATTTTCAAATACATTTTTTATCAGCTCAATTGATTCTAGTGCCGACCTTACTTTTGAATCAACATTTGAAGCTACCGACGTTGTAGAGAAAATTATCTGGCCGTCGACATTACTTTTAAGCTCATTTCTAATTAATCCAGTAATGCTATAACTAATAATTAAACCTGGAATTACAGCCATTGCAAACATTAAAACAACAAGTTTTGTATGCCATGGCAAACGCCCGAATTTCCCAAAATTCAGAGTTTTCATTGGTTCTTTTATTAGTGAAGGAAGAATACTATTTTATTATTAGTCTTAATTTAATTTAATGAAAATTGGTTAATAATGATAAAAATAATTGTCGCGGATGATCACCCGTTACTGAGAGCCGGCTTAGTACAAACTATTAACAAAGAAGTTGATATGAAGGTTCACGCCGAAGCTGGAAGCGGTGAAGAATTACTTTCAAAAGTAAGCGATGAAAATTTTGATGTTGCTATCCTTGACATTGAATTACCTGGCAGAAATGGTATAGAAACCCTTATGGAATTAAGAAGCCAGGGCAGCAAATTACCCGTGATAATTTTGAGCGCCAAATCTGAAGAAAGATTTGGTGTGCGCGCAATTCAAGCCGGGGCTAATTCATATATATCCAAGGAAGACCATAAAACCAATCTGGTTGATGCAATTAGGAAAGTTAAAGGCGGTAAAAAATTTATCACAGCAAAACTTTCAGAAATACTTGCAGAGAATATAGATTCAAGTTCAAGCAAGCCGCTTCATGAAAATTTATCAAACCGTGAATTAGAAGTTATGCATCATATAGCCCTTGGAAAACCTGTAAGTGAAATTGCGGAAACATTATCATTAAGCATTAATACGGTTAATACTTATCGCGCAAGAATTTTGGAAAAACTTCGACTTGAAAACAATACCCAAATTGCTATTTACGCACTTCAAAATAATTTATTAGACTAAAACTTTATTAATGGTATATAAAAAGGAACGGGTAAAGTTAGGCATACCTTTACCCTGTGATACCATTTATTGACCAAGTAAACCTTTTAATTTATCCTTCAGAAAATTTTGTTTTTGCTTATCCAGTTGATTTGTCAACTCCTGTTTTTTTGATTCAACAATGCTTAGCTGTTCATTTAACAAGCTTTGGTATCCTGCCATCTGATTATTGATTTCAGAGAGTTTTGATTTATATAAATCATTGAATTTTTTCAATTCAGTCTGTACAACAGCATCAAACTTTTGTTTAAGCTGAGATTGAAGTTTTGCAACTTCTTCTCCAAGAACTGCAGAAATTCTTTGAGTTAATACTTAATCAAGATCAGTAGACAAAGCAATATCGAAAGGACCGCCTGTATTCCATAATCTGAACTTAACATTAAATTCCCTTATACCTGATAACGCTTTTTGAACCAATTCTTCCAC
>DAIEQP010000039.1 GCA_027347805.1 Ignavibacteria bacterium
ATTATGAAAATGATCTGGCAAATCCGAATAGTATTTCCGGCGGGCAAATTTTTTCAATCTCGGTTGACAGAGATAATAATTTATGGATCGGAACAGAGTCCGGCTTAAACAAGTTTATTCAAAAAGAAAACAGGTTTAAGCGATATAATCCCACTTCTCATCCCTCTATGGTTCATCGCTCCGTTTTTTCCACACTGGTTGATAAAGACAACAATGTGTGGATTGGTGAGTACAATGGTGGAATCTGCATTCTTGATCAGAAGCAGGATAAGTTTATAAACTATATTCATTCGGATAAAGATCAATCGACAATTTCTTCGAACACAATACGTCATCTGTTTGAAGACAGTAAAAGAAGATTGTGGATTGCGACAGAAGACGGTTTAAATTACTTCGACCGGCAGAAAAACAGATTTATTCATTTCAAAAATAATCCGGCAAATCCCGAGAGCATCATTGATAATTTTGTGCTTCTCGTTTTTGAAGATTCTCAAGGAAACATTTGGGTCGGCACGCCATATGGTCTTTCAAAGATGTATAACGAAAAAGAAAATTTAAGTGATGCAAAATTTATTCGTTATACTGTTAAGGATGGATTACCGGGTGTTAATATTCAGGGTATAGAAGAAGATAATCGTGGAAATTTATGGATCAGTACAAATAATGGAATTTCCAAATTCAATCTGAAAGAAAATACTTTTCGAAATTTCAGTGTGAGTGATGGATTACAGGGGAAAGAGTTTTATGTTAATGCTAATAAAAAAATAATTAACACAGGCGAATTAGTATTCGGTGGTGATAATGGATTTAATATTTTTCATCCTGATAGTATTCAAGAAGATAGTTATGACCCGCCAATCCGATTTACTGAATTTTATCTTTCAAATGTACCCGTTCCAATAAACAAAGAAATTGATGGGCAAATAATACTTGAAAAATCAATAACCGAAACAAACGAATTAAACCTTTCTTACAAACACAATGATATTTCATTTGAGTATGCAACATTATATGCCGCTAATTCTGGCCAGACTAAATATAGATACATGCTCGAAGGCCTTGATACAAACTGGAAAGATGCGGGTAATAGAAGATTTATTTCTTTCGTAAACCTGCCAGCAGGTGATTATACTTTACGCGTTATTGGTTGCAATAACGCAGGTGTCTGGAACAGTAAAGGGGCATCATTAAATATTCATATTTCGCCACCATTTTGGGGAACCTGGTATTTCAGAACGATAATTGTTCTCACTATAATATTCTCGTTGGTAATTGCACATAAATTTAAAACCAGAGCCATTGAAAAAAGAAGTAAAGAATTACAATTGGAAGTTGAAAGGCAAACTTCAGAACTGCGGCGTGCAAAAGATATGGCCGAATCGGCAAATAAATTTAAGAGTGATTTTCTTGCCAATATAAGCCACGAACTTAGAACACCGCTTAATGCAATAATGGGTTACGCTCAACTCTTGAGAAAGCATACAAATCTTTCAGATCAACAAAAAGATCAATTGTTTACTATTCAAAAAAGCGGGGAACATCTTCTAACTCTTATTAATGATATTCTTGAGTTTAGGCGAATAGAAGTAAAAGGAGAAGAAATTATTTACAGAGAATTTAACCTGCATTCCCTTATTGCAGATGTGTTGAGTACGATAAGTGTTAAAGCGTTAGAAAAATCACTTGAGTTTACTTATGAAGAAAATAAGTTAATTCCCAAAACTGTTGTTGGTGATGCTAAAAAAATAAAACAGATTCTTATTAACCTGCTTGGTAATGCTATCAAGTACACAAATACCGGTTCGGTAAAACTTGAAGTAGAGGTGAATGATGTAAAAGAAATTTCAGGTAAAGGTAAGAAGGGGATAATCAAATTCATTGTTTCGGATACTGGAATTGGAATCGCAAAAGAGATTGCTAATGAAATTTTTCAGCCGTTTGGTCCGGGCGAAAGATCCAAAATAAACGTTGAAGGAAGCGGACTTGGTTTAGCAATTAGTAAAAAGATATCTGAGTTAATTGGAGGTAAACTATACTTTACCAGCCAGGAAGGAGTTGGATCTACATTCTTTTTCGAAATTGAAGTGGAAATAATTGAAAAAGATATATATGATGAAAAAGATGACTCTGAATTTGTCGCCGGTTATGAAGGTGAGAAAAAATGCCTTATGGTTGTTGATGATAACCTTACAAATAGAGTGATGTTAACTTCTTTTTTTGAACCTCTGGGTTTTAAAGTCATTATGGCTGAAAGTGGTCGTGAAGCATTTGATAAACTAATCATTGAAACTCCCGATTTAATTCTTCTGGATTTATTAATGCCTGTGATGGATGGAATTAAATTTTTAGATGAGTTCAAAGGAATTTCTGCATATTCTAAAATTAAAGTGATTGGTATTTCTGCCGCAGCCGATAAGGAAAGAATGGAAACGTTTTATAAAAAATGTGATGACTTTATTTCAAAACCTGTTCACCTGCCATTGCTTCTAAACAAGATTAGTGTGCTTTTAGGAATTAAACTTATGAAAACTGCTGAAACTGCAAGCCCGGTGAAGCATATAAAATATTCGAATGACATTTCATTACCCGAAGATTTTATTTTAAATAAAATAGTTGATGCGTTGAGTCTTGGAAATTACTCGGGAATAGAAAAAATTGTTCAGGAAATTGAAAATAATAATCTATCACTAAAACCATTTTGCGATAAAATTCGTCAGTATACTCAGGTATATGATGATGAATCGATTGTGAATCTCTGCAGAAAAAATAATCACGTTTAATGGATTGAATAAAATATTTATGACAAATAAGAGAATAAAATGATAACTGAACAATCAAAGTGGACAAAGTCCGAAGGCTGGGGTTCAACAAACCCGGGGTCGCTTGGTAAAGAAACTCAGCTTGTAATTCTTTTTGGCAGCACAGAAAATATCAGAGAGATGAATCAATTTGATTTTATTAAAGAAGTTTATCCGAACGCTTTTCTTTGGGGTGGTTCAACTGCCGGAGAAATATTTCAAACACAGGTTACCGACGATTCGCTAATAATGACTGCAATTAAATTCGAAAAAACCGATCTGAAAAGTATTTGTATTGAAATAGAATCAATGAAAAACAGTTTTGAAATCGGATCACATTTAGGAAAAAATATAGACCACAATGGATTAGTTCATTTATTTGTTCTATCGGATGGTTTATTAATTAACGGAAGTGAATTGGTTGCGGGTATTACTCAAAACCTTCCGGCTAATGTAACTGTAACAGGCGGCCTATGCGGTGATGGTGATAAGTTTAACGAAACTTATGTCGTGTGTAATGGAATCTCTAAGAAAGGAGTTGTTTCTGCATTGGGATTATATGGAAATAATATTAAAATATCTTACGGTTCCTTGGGCGGATGGGATCCCTTTGGTCCCGAAAGATTAATTACAAAATCTGACAGTAATATTCTGTACGAATTTGATAATAAATCAGCGCTTGAATTGTATAAAAAATATCTTGGTGATCATGCAAAAGAGTTACCCGCTTCCGGTTTGTTGTTCCCATTAAGTATCAGATTATCTGAATCGGGGGAGGGTGTAGTGAGAACAATATTAGGAATTGACGAAGAAAATCAATCGATGATATTTGCCGGTGATGTTCCGGAAGGTTCTTACGCAAGATTGATGAAAGCTAATTTTGATAGATTGATAGATGGCGCCAGCGGCGCTGCAAAGGCTTGTGAATCTTTAACAGCGAGAGAACCTGATCTTGCTATACTTATAAGCTGCGTTGGAAGAAAAATGGTTCTTAAACAAAGAATAGAAGAGGAAGTTGAAGCAGTTAAAGACGTTTTGGGTAATAAAACAGCGTTATGCGGGTTCTATTCATATGGAGAAATCTCTCCTTTCAATCCAAGCGCAAAATGCGAATTTCATAATCAATCAATGACGATAACAACAATTTCGGAATTATAAATTGTATAAAATTCATAGCTTACTTAAACGTCAGCTTAAAAAATATTTTGGTGAGAATTTTACACCAGATCTTAAACTGAAAGATTTTATTGAATCTGTTGACTCAGCATACAAAGAATTTGATAGCGACAGAGCAATGCTTGAAAGAGCGCTTGAATTAAGTTCTCAGGAATTAGTTCAGGCAAACACAAACATGAGAACCATTTTCCAGGCAATTCCAGATTTACTTTTCAGACTGGACAAATACGGGACAATTCTTGATTATGAGGGGAGTCAGGTAAATAATTTTTATTTCAGGGATAAAAATTTAAGAGGAAAGAATATTCAGGACTTTTCTTCAAATTCCATTGGCGAAAAATTCAAAGCAGCAATCAATGAAGTTGTGCTTAATAACTCAATCAAAACAATTGAATACAACTTTGAAATTGAAAATTTAGTTCAGCATTATGAAGCAAGGTTGATTCCCCACAATACAGATCAGATTATTGTAATGATCAGAAATATAACTGACCGTAAAAAAACAGAAGAAGAATTAAATAAATATAGAAATCGGCTTGAGGAAATTGTAAAAGAAAGAACAATACAATTATCAAATGCGAAAGAACAAGCAGAAGCCGCCAACCAGGCAAAAAGTACTTTTCTTTCGAATATGAGTCATGAATTAAGAACTCCTTTAAACGCAATAATGGGATACACTCAGATTCTAAAAAAATCTTCTAATATCCCGCAAAAAGAGAAAGAACAATTAAATGTTATAATTGACAGCGGTAAACATTTGCTCTCTCTGATTAATGAAATACTTGATTTATCCACTGTTGAAGCCAAAAAAGAAAAACTAAATAAATCAGTATTCAATTTCAGTTCATTTATTAATGAAGTTGTTAGCTCTGTCAAAATAATGACTTCAGAGAAAAATCTTTCTTTGTCTTATGTTGAATTGACACCAATGCCTAAAATGATTGTTGGTGATATGAAAAAAATAAAACAGGTTCTCTTAAATCTATTGAGCAATGCTGTTAAATATACTGTCAAAGGAGGTGTTGAATTAAGAATTTCGGCAAGCGAAAAAAATTCGATTGAAAAAAGCCACATGCACACTCTTTCGTTTGAAATTCATGATACCGGAATTGGAATTAGCAAAGATTATCTTGATGAGATATTTGAACCCTTCACGCGGGTTAATAATCAGCAGTTTATTGCAGAAGGTATCGGTCTGGGTTTATCAATTAGCAAAGGTTTGATCGCCCTGATGGGAGGAAGAATATTTGTATCAAGTGAAGTTGGAAAAGGAAGTGTTTTTACATTTGAAATAGATATTGAAAAAGTTGAAGAATCAACCTCCTCCCCAAAACATGATGATGAGTTTGAGTTTATATCTGAACCAATCAATAAGAATATTTTAATTGTAGATGACATTACGACTAACCAGGAAATGTTGATTTATGCATTAAAACCAACCGGTCTTCAAATAAGCACAGCTTTCAACGGCAAAGAAACCCTTGAACATCTGAAGAATTCAGTTCCCGATTTAATATTAATGGATTTGTTAATGCCTGAAATGGATGGGATAGACGCTGTAAAAAAAATTAGGAAAGACAGTTTATATAAAAATGTAAAAATACTTGGAATATCTGCTGCAATTGCGGATCAACAGAAAGTTAGAGAGTTTTCATTGTTATGCGATGATTTTATTTCCAAACCATTAAATGTGAACTTGCTTTTAAGTAAGATTGAGAAATTGCTCGATATTAAATTTACTTCCGAAGATAAAAATATTGCATCGATAGGAAAGACCGATCAAACAGAAATGCCTGTAAATCAATCAAACCCGCCGAGAAAAATACTCGATCAAATAATCAAGAAAGTTAATCTTGGTGATTTTAAGGGAATTAATCAGATCGCAGCTGCATTATATACTAATCCAGAATATGTGGAATTTACGAGATTGCTTGAAGTAATGACAAAAAATTTTGATGAGGAAGGAATATTAAAACTTTGTAAGGAATAAAGTATTCTCAAGATCCAACTTTTTCTAAGTTGCTGAAAGGAATTTTTTTATTCTACTCTACCAGTCTTACATTTATGTTCCTAAATCATTTTCTCAACATAAAAAGTTAGACAAAATCATTATTTTGATATTATGTTTATCAGTTCGCTTTTCCATGAATCTTCGGGAAAATTCCCGCTTTATAATTGGAGTTAAAATGAATATTGATCAAATAAAAAATTATATTAAAAAAGTTGAGCTATTCCAGGACCTCTCTGAAAGGGAAATCGAATTATTGTCCAATCAGTTTAGCTATACGCAATACGTGCAGAATTCATTGCTGTTTGTAGAAAGAAATCCTAGAAGATTTCTATTCATAATAGTTGATGGTGAGATCGAACTTTTCAAAACCACACCTTTCGGGGAGGAAAAAAGGTTATCGATTTTTAGTCAATCAGATTTTCTTGGAGAAGGTGTTCTTGTTGATGATTCACCGCATTCAACTTCAGCGCGGGCAACAATAGATTCTAATGTTCTGCAAATATCAAAAGAAACAATTTATGAAGTTGCTAAAGCAGTACCTGATTTACCAGTAAAAATTATTTCGAGAATGACAAAAGTAATTTCAAGAAGGATGCAGTTTACAAATACACGTGTTATAAATTTAGGGGCACAGTATCAAAGCGGTAGAACACGCCAGGAACATGATTTACTTGGCGACAGGGATGTTCCTCATGAAGTATATTATGGAGTTCAGACTCTTCGCGCACTTGAAAATTTTAGCATAAGTGGAGTGACATTATCTTTTTACCCCCTTCTAATTGAAGCGCTTGCAATGGTTAAACTTGCGGCTGCAAAAGCAAATTATGATCTTGGAATCTTAAGCAAACCGATTGCCGATGCAATTGAACAGGCATGCAGAGAAATAATAAGTGGAAAATATCATGGCCATTTTGTTGTCGATATGGTTCAGGGTGGAGCGGGCACTTCAACAAATATGAATGCAAATGAAGTAATTGCAAATCGTGCTCTTGAAATACTCGGGTATCAAAAAGGTGACTATAAGTATTGTCATCCAAATAATCATGTCAACCTTTCACAATCAACAAACGATGCTTACCCAACATCTGTTAAAATTGCTTTAATAAACAGTAATAAAAAATTGATTGATGTTTTAAAAACTCTTATTGCGTCATTCAAACAAAAAGCGCAGGAATTTTCTCATGTAATTAAAATGGGTAGAACCCAGCTTCAGGATGCTGTTCCTATGACTCTTGGGCAGGAATTTGAGGCGTATTCGGTAATGCTCGGTGAAGAAATTTTAAGATTGGAACAAAATGCAAAACTTTTTCTTGAAGTTAACATGGGTGCAACTGCAATCGGGACTGGAATAAATGCCGATCCGCGATATAGTGAGCGATGTATTGAAAGATTAAGAGAAGTTACAGGACTGGAAATTGTTTTAGCAGATAATCTTGTTGAAGCTACTCAGGATACAGGCGCTTTTGTTATGTATTCTTCTGCTGTGAAAAGACTCGCAGTAAAATTGTCTAAAATATGTAACGACCTGCGCTTATTATCATCGGGACCCCGGGCAGGATTTCATGAAATTAATTTACCGCCGATGCAGCCCGGCTCTTCGATAATGCCCGGCAAAGTTAATCCCGTTATTCCAGAAGTAGTAAATCAGATCGCTTTCAAAGTAATCGGGAATGATTTAACTGTTACATTGGCTGCTGAAGCGGGACAGCTTGAATTAAATGTAATGGAACCGGTGATTGTCCAAAGCATATTCGAATCTGTTGAAATGCTAAAAAATGGAATGACTACACTTAAATACAAATGTATTAATGGGATTACGGCAAATGAACGGCGTTGTCGCGAGTTGGTTGAAAACAGTATCGGAGTTGTAACTGCTTTAAACCCGGTGCTCGGTTACGAACTTTGTACACAACTCGCAAAAGAAGCTTTGGAAACTAACCGCGGTGTTTATGAACTTGTTTTAGAGAAAAATCTTTTATCAAAAGAAAGTTTGGATGAACTTCTTTCTCCGGAAAATATGATTGGAAAAAAAAGTTAGTTATTTTTACAATTAAATAAGGATATGATGCAGGCAATAATTCAAATATTTCTAGGAAGTGTGTTATTAAGTGTTGTGCATGCTTCAATTCCAAATCACTGGCTGCCTCTTGTTGCAATCGGGAGAGTTGAAAAATGGACTGAAAAGGAAACTCTTGTTGTTACAGCAATTACAGGCATGGCACATACAATCAGCACAATATTAATTGGAATTGTAGTAGGATTAATCGGGTACAAACTATCAGAAACTTATTTCTTCATTTCACATATAGTTGCCCCCACAGTTTTGATTTTGCTGGGTGTTGCCTATTTATATAAAGATTACCAGCACAGCAAGATTAAACATCAGCATGAACACAGCCATATTGATGTTGCCGCACTTGTTAAAAAAAATAAAACAAAAAAAAGTATTGTTACATCATTAAGTGTTGCAATGTTTTTTTCTCCCTGTATAGAAGTTGAAGTCTATTATTTTACCGCTTCGAAGATTGGGTGGTTGGGAATCATAATCGTTTCAGTAATTTATTTCTTTGTTACTATTATAGGGATGATGCTGCTGGTAAAAATAGGAACCGAAGGTATACAACGCCTGAAACTGAATTTTGTAGAACATCGCGAAAAATTAATCAGCGGGATAATCTTAATTGTTGTAGGACTTCTTGCATTAATAGTTGAATATTGATTATAAAAAAAGGTTGTCACAATTAATTATGACAACCTCCTCGATATTTATAAACCAATTTCAGTTAAAATATTTTTTGCATTCGAATATTTATCGAGAACCCACAAAACGTAGCGTATATCAACACCAATTGAACGGCTGTAAGATTCATTCCAGGCATAATCATTTATTGTCGCTTCGTAAGCTCTATCGAAATTCACTCCGATTAAATTTCCATAAGCATCCATAATCGGACTTCCTGAATTACCGCCGGTAGTATCCATATTATATAACATAGCTACAGGTAGTTTTCCTGTTCTTTTGCTGACATATTTGCCGAAATCCTTTTTATCATAAAGTGTTCTTAAATTATCCGGAATCGCAAACTCTTCTGTTCCATTGCTACTTTTTTCGATCACTCCATCAATGCTTGTAAACGGCTCATAATAAACTGCATCAGCCGGGTTATATCCTTTTATGTAACCATAAGTCAATCTTAAGGTGCTGTTCGCATCAGGAATAAAGTTTTGATTCTTCCAGAGCATTTTCACATCAACAAGATCCCCATATAATTTATTAAGCTTTCCTTCATTTTTCAGATTTTCCTTTTCACTTACCTGTATCTGCATTTTTAGTTTAGAAGCAAAAATAAAAAGCTGATCTTGCATTGCAGAAATTTCTTCCGGTTTCTTTTGAAGCATGTTGTCAAAGAAATCTTTTTGAAGAATTTTTGAACCGAGAACTATGCTGTCTGTAAAAGTTCCTAGAACATCTTCTGGGTGAACTCCATTCCCCTCGAGCAAATAATCAACCGCTGCAATTCTTGAATTCTTTTTAAACTTGCTTGCATCTTCAAGCAGTTTCATTAACATCGTTTCTTCATAATCTGGATTGTAATTCGTTCTTAGCAATTCAATTGCAGATTTTGTCTGCTTAATATTTTTATCTTGAAAAGCTGTTCTTCGTTCGGCATCCGGTTTTTGCATTTCTTCAGAATAGTTTATTATAAAGTTTGCAGTTGCCAATGATGGTGAAAAATTAAAAATAAGACGGAGCCATAAATCAGCCGCTGCTGTTTCATTTGTTGAATCAAATACCCGATGAACCTCATCTAGTAAATTACCATACTGTGATTTTAGATTTTGGTTTGCATTAATAAAATCCTGTAGCTGTTTTTCTTCTTCATATTTCTGGGAGACAAGATTTAGTTTTCTAAGTCCTTTAAGTTTTCCCTGATAATTCTTCATTGTGTTTGCCAGACCTTTAATTCTACTTGCAAAAACTAATTTTAATCCTTCATCATCCTGTCCAAGTTCCTGCATTGTTTGAATGGCATACTGATATAGCTCAGAAATGTATGGTAATTGAATATCCTGTTGATACTTAATATAATCTGCCGGACGATGTCTGAATGTTCTTCCTGGATATCCGAGAATAAATGCAAATTCTCCCTCTTCAATTCCGTTCGGATTAATTTTCAGATACTTTTTTGGTTTGAAAGGAATATTTTCCTTTGAAAATGTTGCTGCTTTTCCATCTGGTGCAACATAAGCGCGAAGCAGAGAAAAATCACCTGTATGGCGCGGCCAGACCCAATTATCAGCTTCGCCGCCAAAGTTTCCGATTGATTGCGGCGGGGCATACACTAATCTTACATCGCGGATTATTCTGTATTTGAATAATACATACGTTTTACCGGCAAACATTTCAGCAACTTCAGCAACTATTGATTCAGCATCATTTGTTGCAGCATTCACTAATTCTTTCTGCTTATTGGCAATTGTTTTCGTTCTTTCAAGAGGATCAGAAATGTTTTTAACTGCCTCAAGAATTATTGAAGATACATCTTCATATGAATCGATAATCTTAACAGTAGAACCTGTAGCTGGTATCTCCTCGAACAAAGTCTTGGCATGAAAGCCATCCTTCAAATAATTATTTTCTAATGTGCTGGCTCTTGCAATAGAACCGAATGCACAATGGTGATTTGTTATTATCAAACCATTTTCCGAAATAAACGAACCGGTACAGCCGCTAAGATTTACTAATGCATCAACAAGACTAATACTTTTGGGATTGTAGACTTCATCAATATTAATTTTCAATCCTGCTTTATAAAGGTCGATTTTTTGAATCTCGCTTAAAGGATACATTCCTTCATCAGGTGATGAAGAAATCATTCCCAAAAGAAAAGTCGAAAGAATAAATAGCGAAATCAGCTTAGTAGATTTAATAGCAAACCGTTTACGAAACATTTTATCTCCATGAATTGAATACACAAAAATAAGCTAAAGATGTGTAATTAATAATCGAAAGATTATTTTATAAAGAAATGCCGGTAATATTTTGCGGAAGGTAAATTGAAAAAACAGTCCGTTCTGTTTCATTCGAAACAAAATTGATTCGGCCTTTTAGATATTGCTGAACTATCAATTTTACACTATACAAACCAATTCCATGTCCCTTGTTTTTCTTCGTAGAAAACGATCTTTGAAATAATTGATTCTGGATATAATCCGGAATTACTTTATAATTATGGACATGAAATGCAATTTCATTTTCAATCTTTCCGGTTTTTATAACTACTTTTTCGTCTGCCGATGAGGCTTCAAGAGCATTTTTTGTCAAATTGCCCAAAGATCGAACAGCTAAAGCAATATCGGTTGTGAATTGAAAAACTTCATCTGAATATTCAATAATCAATTTTCGGTCGTTGTAAGATGGATTGTTTTGATATAATTCAGCCACACCTTCCAGAATTCTATTCGCTGTTGTGATTGTGAAATCTGGTTCAAGTCTTCCATCTTCAGCAGATCTTAATGCGCTTTGTGCTTTAATTTCATGGCTCAACTGTTTGGTTGAAGAAATTATTGCGCTTGTTATAGATTGTTTGCTTTCTTCATCATTAAGATCTGGAAGTATTTCGGTTAAACCCTTAATTGCTTGAATAGTATTAAGAACATCATGAAAAAATATACGTTCCAATGCGTCTTTTCTTTTATCACTTGAAATATCTTTTACAGTAAACAATGTATAATGATTTCCATCGAAAAGAATCGGCTGTGTATGCACAAGGAAATCAAGAGAAACTATGTTACCCTCAACTGAAACAGAAATTCTACATTCTTCATTTGAAACAACTTCTTTTTCCGAGGTTCGTTTAATTGCCCGTGCCGCACCGCATTCCCTGCAAAAGTATGAAGTTCCGCAGCCGCTCTCATTTGCATCGCTATGAATACAATGTATTGCTTCACCAATTCTTTTTCCGATTATTTCGAAATAATCACTTGCTCGAAATGCTTCCAATGCTTTGGAATTGAAAGCAACAAGCTGGCGCTCTTTATTAATAATTACTGCTAATTCCTGGTAACCTTCAAGAAGTTGGTTTAGAAGCGAATTATGTTTAAATCGTAAAATTTCTGAAAGTACTTCTTCGTTAGAAAGTCTTTCCGGAAAATCGAAAAATGTTTTTGCTGAATTAACTTGTTCCATAAATAATTTTAATCAAAATAATATCTTAAACCAAGAGCTAAATCAAAATTTAGTGATGTTTCTGGAAAAAGATTAAATATGGGTGCCAGCTCAAGAAATACATCGAATGGTGCAACGTTATTCATATAAACCAATCCAACTACACCCCTGGCTCCTAAATAGGTTTTGGAATGATCAACCGACCTTATTCTTGCGCCAAATCCGTAATACACCGGAAGCTTAATATTGGATTTAGTAAAACCGTTAATGTGATATAGATAATCTGAATGAAGAGAAAACCCTTTATCACCTCCGATAAATGAGTATGCAAGTCCAAAATCTACTGCATGTTCATTATTAAGCCAGTATTTTGCACTAAAACCGGTAGGCTGCCCAATCATTATGCCCAGGCCAAATGCTTTATCCTGTGAGAATAAATTGACCGGCAAAAATAAATACGCTAAAACTATTACAAGCAAAAATCCTTTTTTCATTATCCGCTCAATTTTGTTACATGCGAATTAAGGAATTTATCTACAAAAAGAAAACGCAACAAATAATCCGGGTTATACATCCAGATTTATTATCGAATATTGTTAAATTTGGTTTAATAAATTTTTGAGAGCTATATGATTGAAGTTAATACAGAAGAAATAAAAGAAACAATAAGAAAATATTCTACACCATTTAATAATAATTATAAAGACGCTTCAATAATTTTAGCCGCGGGACATGGAAAAAGAATTAAATCAAATACATCGAAAATGCTTCATAAAATTTGGGAAGTTCCAACTGTTAACCGTGTTGTAAATGCATGTCTAAAAGGAATTCCAGAATCTAATGTTATTGTTGTCGTTGGAATTAAAGCTGAAGATGTTACGAAATCTGTCGGCAAAAACTCAGAAATATCATTTGCTTACCAGGAGGTTCAGCATGGAACCGGTCATGCTGTTCAGGTAGCCTTAGAAAATATTCCCGAAAGTTTTGATGGAACAGTTTATGTTTTTCCTGGTGATATGGGATTACTTGATGACAAGACAGTTAAGTTCTTTAAAGATTCATTTGAAGAATCAAAATCTGATATGATGGTTCTTACCGGGATTTACGAAGGAGCTAAAGATGAAAATCATTATGGAAGAATTATCAGGGTTAAGGAAAAAGACGCAAAGGGAGTAAAATCCAAATACAAAGGAAAAGTTATTGAGATTATGGAATTCAAGGACATTCTTAAACTTGATAATAAGAAACCATATCTTACCAAATACAAAAAGAAATCTTTCAAGTTTACCCGCACAGAGCTTTTGGAGAATATGGAATTCAATTCCGGAGTGTATGCGTTTAAATCCAAACCGCTTTTCGAATTAATCAAAAAGCTGCAAAACAATAATGCTCAGGGAGAAATTTATATAACTGATTTAATAGCTCTCTTTAATGAACATAATTATAATGTTGAAGCAGTAAGCCCTGCGGATCAATATGTTTTGATGGGATTCAATAATAAGTCGGTTTTGAAAGAAATGGATTCGATCGCTAAAAAATTAGTTTATGAAAAAATTAAAGATATCGTTCTAATAGATGATCCTGAAGATTTTTTCATTGCAGAAGATGTTGTTGAAAATTTACTTAAGCGTGATTTGAGTGGAGAGATTCTTGATATCGAAATTGGAAAAGGTGTTTATGTTGGTGCGGGTATCTCTTTGGCTTCAAAAATAAAATTGATGAAAAATGTTAAAGTGGAGGGAAAAGTTTCGATAAGTGAAAATGTCATTGTTGACAGCAATTCGCAAATAATAGGTTCAGATGAAAATCCTTGTGTGCTTGAAAGCGGTGTGGTATTAAAAGGAATGAATTATATAATCGGTTCAAGGATCGGAAAGAATTCGCTTATAATGCACTCAATTCTTGCAAACAAAAAAATATCAGAAGGAAGCGAAATAAAATTTGTTAATCCGGAAACAAAAGGGGAAGAATTTATACTCAATCTTTAAAATGGAAAAGGCATTTCGCTAGAACGGAATGCCTTACATAGAATATAAATCTTGAAATTTATTTTGCAGCTATTTTATTAACGTGCTTAGTTAATGCAGATTTTTTTCTTGCAACATTATTTTTATGCAATCTGCCTTTTGCTGCTGTTTTATCAAGAACTTTACTAGCTTCTTTTAATAATGCTTCTGCCTGAACCTTATCTTCAGTAGCGTAAACTTTCTTAACTAATGTTTTAACTTTTGAAAGAGCTGCTTTATTTGCCACTCTCTTCTTTTCGCTCGTTTTAATTCTTTTCTTTGCTGATTTGTGATGAGCCATTAAATAAACCTTTTTTGTTAAAATTCGTGCGTAAATATAGAAGAATTGACTATTTGAATCAAACTTGAACGGGAGATAGTTAAAATTGAGGACTAAGCTTTTTTTGAGCCAAATTCATTGCTATTTTTGCCCACCAAAAGGAAAGCATGTTAAAAGTTAACGAAATATATAAGTCCATTCAGGGAGAAAGCTCCAAAGCCGGATTTCCCTGTACTTTCATAAGACTCACGTATTGTAATTTAAGATGTTCCTACTGTGATTCTGAATATGCCTTTTATGAAGGCAGGGAAATGAACATCGATGAAATAATTGAAGAAGTGAAAAAACTGGATTGCAAACTGGTTGAATTAACGGGCGGTGAACCTCTTTTCCAGGAAGAATCTCTGGATTTGATGAAACAACTTTGCGATGCAGGTTTTGAATTAATGCTTGAAACAGGCGGAAGTCTCTCAATAAGCAGAATTGACCAGCGAGTTAAAATTATAATGGATATGAAATGTCCAACAAGTAAAATGATCAAAAAAAATATGTATGAAAATATATCTTACCTTAAAGATACAGATGAAGTTAAATTTGTAATTGGTGATAGAGAAGACTATGAATGGACAAAAGAAATT
>DAIEQP010000040.1 GCA_027347805.1 Ignavibacteria bacterium
AGCTTTTAATTGAATTCCATCTTTTGCAACACCGGAAACCAAAGGCGTTTCAATAACTTTTGGGTTTACAGACATTCTCACCGCATCAAGAACATCGCGGCCTGCAAGATCAATAGCAGATGCCTTTTCAAACTGTAAATCCAAATTTGCTTTGTTAGCAGAGATTAATGCGTTAACTACATTAGTAACATTTCCTCCGGCCAGATAATGAGCTTCTAATTGCTGAGTGGTTAAAGTTATTCCTGCTTTTGTAGCCGCAATTAAATTACGAACGATAACCTGGGGCGAGACTTTTCTTAACCGCATACCAATCAAGTCTCTGAAAATTTTCACTTTAACGCCGGAAAAATAAGCAGTGATGAATAAACCAATCGGTACAAAATAAAGGATCATGAATAAAGCAAAAACTGAGGCAATAATTATAACAACCGAAATACCGGTTACAGCTTCCATTTTAGCTCCAACTAATAATTATTTATTCACATTCAAAATATCAATATCAATTGATTAATACAAAAGCAAGTATATTATAAATATATACGAAATTACTTTTCTTGATATGACAGACCACTATTTTTATATTTAGGCAACCTTTTAACACATTTTGTTGTTAAGAAAATTAAAAAAGGAATTTATATGGAAGGTAATTTTTCGGAACGTGTGCAGGAAGTAATTAGGTTAAGCAGGGAAGAAGCTCTTCGTCTTGGACATGATTATATCGGAACAGAACATTTATTGCTTGGGATAATAAGAGAGGGACAAGGCGTTGCTGTTAGAATTTTACGTAACCTGGAAGTTGATCTTGTAAAACTTAAAAAAGCAATAGAAGACACTGTTAGAACATCGGGCGGAACATTGACAATTGGAAATATTCCGCTCACTAAGCAGGCAGAAAAGGTTTTAAAAATCACTCAGATTGAATCAAAAATTTATAAATCTGATGTTATAGGTACAGAGCACATTCTTCTATCATTACTGCGCGATGAAGATAATATTGCAACGCAGATTTTACATCAGTTTAGTGTTAATTACGAAAGTGCAAGGGCTGAATTAAATAGCATTCTAGCTAGTAAAGATCCTGAAAAAGGAGCAGCCGCACCGGCTCCTCAAGTTCCAGGCGGTAAGAAAGTAGAAAAAACTAAAACTCCTGTTCTTGATAATTTTGGCAGAGATTTAACAAAACTTGCTGTTGAAGATAAACTGGATCCTGTAATTGGAAGAGAAAAAGAAATTGAGCGAGTTGCGCAGGTTTTAAGCAGAAGAAAGAAAAATAATCCTGTGCTTATTGGAGAACCAGGAGTTGGAAAAACAGCAATCGCAGAAGGCTTGGCTCTTAGAATTGTTCAGAAGAAAGTTCCACGAATTCTGCAAGATAAAAGAATTGTTACATTAGACCTGGCAGGATTAGTTGCAGGTACTAAATACAGAGGTCAGTTTGAAGAGAGAATGAAAGCTTTGATGACTGAACTTGAAAAAGCAGATGATGTTATTCTTTTCATTGATGAATTACATACAATAGTTGGTGCAGGTGGCGCATCCGGTTCACTTGACGCTTCAAATATGTTTAAGCCAGCATTGGCCCGCGGAGATATTCAGTGCATAGGGGCAACTACATTGGATGAATACCGCAAATTTATTGAAACTGATGGTGCACTGGATCGCCGTTTTCAAAAAGTTATGGTCGATCCGCCAAGCGCAGACCAGACTATTCAAATCCTTGAAAGCATTAAATTCAAATACGAACAGCATCATCATGTACGTTATTCAAAAGAAGCAATTGAAAATGCTGTGAGAATGAGCGAAAGATATATTACTGATAGATATCTTCCGGATAAAGCAATTGATGTGATTGACGAAGCTGGCTCTCGCGTTCATATGGGTAACTTTACAGTTCCCGAAGACATTTTAAAACTTGAAGATGATATTGAAAAGGTAAAGCAGGAAAAAATTAATGTTGTAAAGCAGCAGGATTATGAAGAAGCTGCAAGACTTAGAGATAGAGAACGTACTTTACAATCAGATCTCGAAATTGCAAAACGTGAATGGGATGCTAAAACCCGTGATCTAGTTCATGATGTAAGTGAAGATGATATAGCTACTGTTGTTTCAATGATGACCGGTATTCCTGTAACACGAGTTGTTCAGGCCGAATCTGAAAAACTTATGAAAATGGAAGATGCTCTGAAGGGAAGAATTATTGGGCAGGATGAAGCGGTCCTTAAATTAACAAAAGCAATTAGAAGAACTCGCGCAGGATTAAAACGCCCGACTAAACCAATCGGGACATTTATCTTCTTAGGACCAACCGGTGTAGGAAAGACCGAACTTGCTAAAGAACTTGCCAGATATTTATTCGACAGCGATGAAGCGTTAATCCGGATTGATATGAGTGAATACATGGAAAAGTTTGCTGTATCAAGATTGGTTGGAGCTCCTCCAGGTTATGTCGGTTATGAAGAAGGCGGGCAGTTGACTGAACGTGTCAGAAGAAAACCATATTCAGTTGTGTTGTTTGATGAAATTGAAAAAGCTCATCCTGACGTATTCAACTTATTGTTACAAGTGCTGGATGATGGCGCTCTTACAGATAGTTTGGGTAGAAAAGTTGATTTCAAGAATACAATAATCATCATGACATCTAATGTTGGAACAAAGGATATTAAATCAACAGGCGGATTTGGCTTTGGTGGTGAAAGTGAAGCTGATCAGTATTCCCAATTAAAGAATGTTGTTGAAGATGCAATGAAGCGACTTTTCAATCCTGAATTTCTAAATAGAATCGATGAAACTATAGTATTCAGAAATCTTGATAAGGAAGACATCAAGAAGATTATTTTGATTGAGATGAAAGATTTAATTAAGAATCTGAATGCTAATAAAATGGTGATTGAGTTAGATCAGTCTGCTGCAGAGTTTCTTGCAGATAAAGGATTTGATCAGAAATTTGGAGCAAGACCGCTTAAACGTGCTATCCAAAAATATATCGAAGATCCTCTTGCCGAAGAATTGTTGATGAATGTATTTAAGGAAGGCGATAAAATATTGGTCGCTCATGATGCTATAAAAGATGAACTTGTATTTACTTCGTTAACATCAACAGAGCCTTCAAAGCAGGATAATGAAGAGAAACAAAAGATTTAATAATTCGTTGAAAGTGTTTATTTGAAGTTACTTAGTGAAGTCGAAATAAAAGATAATATTGATAGATTGAGTGGATGGAGTTATGAAAATAATTCCATCCAGAAAACTTTTGTGATGGCTGATTTTGCAAATGCATTGGCTTTTGTTGTAAAAGTTGGTCTGGAAGCTGAGAAAAATGATCACCATCCTGATATGCTCCTTCATGCATGGAATAAAGTTACTATTAAATTATCTACTCATTCCGTAAATGGAATTACAGGAAAGGATTTTAATTTAGCCCATCAAATAGAGAGACTTAATCAATGAGCAATCAAAACATTTTGGAAGTTTTCGAAAAATCTAATGCCCTTTTAAATGGGCATTTTTTGTTGACATCAGGAAGACACAGCAGCCAATATTTTCAATGCGCGCTTGTATTAAGATATCCTGAATATAACCAGTTGATCTGCTCAAAAATTGCAGAACATTTCAGGAATTTCGAGATTGATTATGTAATAAGCCCGGCAATTGGTGGAATTGTGGTAGGACAGGAAGTTGCTCGGCAATTGAATAAAATTTCAATTTTTGCTGAAAGAGAAGACAAACAGCTTGTTTTAAGAAGAGGTTTCCAAATTGAAGAAGGAAAGAAATATTTAGTTTGTGAGGATGTTGTTACAACAGGAGGGTCGGTTTTCGAAGTAATTGAAATTGTGAAAAATGGTGGCGGAATAGTTACCGGAGTTGGTTTTATTGTTGACAGGAGTAATAATAAAGTTCAGTTTGGCGTACCCCAGTTTAGTACTCTACAACTAGAGGTGGTTTCATATGCACCCGATGATTGCCCTCTTTGTAAACAAAACATTCCTTTTGTTAAACCCGGCTCTAGAAAAGTAAAATAGGATAAGCCTTATGAGAAAATTACTTTTGCTCTTATTGATTACTGTTTCATGTTTATATGCACAAATTAATTTTGATGATTATTTTTTACCAAAGACTCTCC
>DAIEQP010000058.1 GCA_027347805.1 Ignavibacteria bacterium
TAACATAAATGGTGGATTTGAAAATGCAGTTGATGAAATTGCGCCAGATGGATGGTCTGCCAATAAATTACCGCAGATAAAAAAATATGCTGAGTTTTCTCTTGACAATTCAGTTTCTCACGGAGGAAACAAATCAATAAAAATATCTATACTTAAAAATCATCCTTCTCAATCAATTATTTATAATTGGGTGCGAAGGTTAGATGGATTGAATGTGGGAGAAACATATGAATTGCGATGCTGGGTAAAATTAATGAATATAAAAATTACTCCCTTTTTAAATATCGAATTTTGGAATAATGATTTATCAATCGGATCGGCTTCAACATCAAAAAAAATTCTGAATGTTAAGAATAATAGTTGGCAACTAATAAAGACTGTATTTTTTGTCCCCCAAGCTACAACAAAGATTATTTTGAGTGCCGGAATTAATGGAATGAATAATAATGGCGGTATTGTCTGGTTTGATGATTTAACAATAAGTATGATAAGTAATAATTAATGGTATTGATACCTAAACCCCGCTTTTGCGGGGTTTTTTTATGTTACATATTGTGCAATATTTTTTAATTTTTTGCTTTACGGTTATAATCAGTTGATCCGCTTCTCTGTGCTTTATGAGATAATCATCGGCGCCGAGCTCCATCGCTTTTCGGAAATGCTCATAATTTTCCTGACCTGTGAAGAAAATAAACGGAATAAATCGGGTCCTATCATCAGTTGATAATTCTTTTAAAATACTGAAGCCTACGTTTGACATAAAAAGAAAATCGCACAGTATTAAAGAAGGACAGGTCAATTTCGCCATAAAAATTCCTTCACTTTTAGTGTTCGCAGTTAATACATTGAAACTGCTGTTTTCTAAAAGCTGTTTAGTTCTTTCAAGCCATTCACTGCAATCATCTATAATTAAGATTGATTTCATACGAAAGATTTATAAGGTTCGTTGATGTTCCCGAAAAAAGCAAAATGCTCCATTCGTCGTTTGAATTCAAAAATAATTACAGTTTTCATTTGTCTGGATCTGATCCGAATCTAATCCAATCTTCAGCTTTCTTTTCAAAATCGGGATGGGTTGATGCATCAATGTAACGCTCCCATTGATATATTCCGCTTGACTGAGCTAATCTCTTAAACTGGCCTGTAACTAATGCGCTGGATAAAATAACTGCAGAGCGTTCCATTCCTTTTTCTTTAAAGACTTTCTGACCGGATACCATTATTTCCTGTGCTTCACTATTCAAAGGTTTTAGAGTTCTCATATCAACAAGAACTCCAAACTTGCCGTAATGATTTTGAAGTGTGATTTTAGAATCATCGGCCCAGCATTTCATCTCTTCTGCTGAAATAAAATCGCTGAAAGTTAATTTATAGCCGTACCCGTTTTTTTGAATCTGATACATTGTATGTTCCTCCTATGTGTGAATAAAAATTGATTTTTATTTTTTATATCATCGACCAGACATTACTTTATTTGCGGATCAATGTTGCGAATCGTTATAATTCTGTTGTCGTTTACATTCACTGAAAGATTTTTAAAAGAAAAGGGATCTCAAAATTTCAGATCCCTTTAGGAGTGTTGCTATGGTAGGTGAGAAAATTTTATGAAGCCAACAACAATTCGTTTCGATTGTGGTGAATATTATTTTTTACTTCTTTTTCAAGAACAAATTGCTGTACTAAATTCTGAAGTGTTGTTGTAAGCTGATTTAGATCTTCAGAGGCTTTTGCAATTTGCTGAACACCTGCAGCGCTTTCGTGAGTTACATTGTTTATTCCCTCGATATTTTTACTAATTTGCTCTGCGGCGCTTGACTGTTCTTCGCTCGCAGCAGCCACCTGGTTGATCATGTCCGAAACCTTCCCGATTAACAATTGTATTTCACTTAGAGATTCGGAAACTTCTTCAGTCAATTCCATTCCGCTTTGAACTGACTTTCCTGCTTCAAGCATTGAATCATCAGCATCTTTAGCTTCCTTTTGAATTGTTTTAATTGTGTCGGCAATCTCTTTAGTTGCTTTTGTAGTTCTTTCAGCAAGTTTTCTAACTTCATCTGCAACAACAGCAAAACCTCTTCCTTGTTCACCAGCTCTGGCTGCTTCTATTGCAGCATTCAATGCCAAAAGATTTGTCTGGTCTGCAATATCATCAATCACCTGTGTAATTTCTCCAATCTGATCACTTTTTTGAGCTAGGGAAGAAACAATCGAAGCAGTGGTTTTAGCTGAATTAACAATTCTTTCCATACCTCTTTTTGTCTCTGCAATTTTAATTGCACCTTTCTGAGCGGCAGCACTTGCAGTTTTTGAATTGTCGGCGGCTAAATTTGCATGCTTTGTTGTTTCCATAATTGTTTTTGTCATTTGTTCTACTGCACTAGCAATTTCTGTGGTCTGAGCGCTTTGCTCTTGGGCTCCTGCCGCCATTTGTTCTGAACTTGATGAGATTTCACTGCTCGCACTTGCAGTTGCATGAGTCGCAGCAGCAACCTCGCTAAGAGCTGAACTTATTGAAGAACCCAGATTGTTGATGCTGTTTTTAATAATTGCATAATCACCTTTGTATTCTCCACTCATCCTTGTTGTTAAATCACCCTGAGCAAGATTTTCTAAAACTTTACTCGATTCATGAATTGGTTTTACTACGGCTTCGAATGTTTTGTTTAATCCTTCAATCAATAATCTATAGCTTCCTTTGAATTTTGATTCATCACCTCGAGTTGATAATTTTCCTATAACAGCTGCCTGAACTAAAATATTGGATTCAGTTACAGTTCCTTTGATTGATTCAACAGCAGTTCCAATAGAATTAATTGTGTTTTGAATGCCAAGACAAATCTGATTTGCGCTGTCGGTTAATATTCCGAGTTCATCATTTGAGCTAACTTTCATGAGGTTGCACTCGGAATCAAGATCTATGTTCAAATCACCATTTGCAAGTTGTTCTCCACATCTAGAAAGCTTTGTAATGTTTACATCTTTTATCTCTTTAATTTTGGCCACAACCCCATTAATGGCTTTGGACAAATAGTTGGAAAGTTTTATAAAAATTGTGAATGATAATAATGTGCCGAGTAAAAGCATTATAATTGTAATATTTCTTGTTGATTGATATTCTGATGTGTTGTTGTCACTGGTTTGTCTGGCAGCTTCAATATTATTGTTTACCATTTGAGCTAAATGATCTGTAATTGACAATCCCAATTTTGTAAAATTTCCAGATGGAGAAATTGATTCCAATGCAAGGTCTTGTTGATCGGAATTCATATAGTTAAGCACTCTTTCATATTCAGAATAAAATTTATTGTAGTTCTCAACAAGTTTATTATAGCTTTCTTCATCATTTTTGTCTATAAAAGTTGTTTCGTATTCCTTAAAATACTTGTGAATTTCTTCGTTGAATTTTTGGATCTTTTTGATATTGTTCTCAGCTTCTTGCGGATCTTTTTCATAGCATCTTCTCATAACGTTTATTCGGAACCGTTGAAAATCAGAAGAAATAACAGCTAATTGTCCAATAGGCACAGTTGATTTCTCATAAAGAAAAGTATCCCTGTCGTCCGCATATTTACCCTGGATTAAAGCATATGCAACGACAATCAATGCTATCAGGCATCCTATACTTAATGCCGTTAAAAGTTTTGCTTTTAGTTTAAGATTATAAAACCAGTCCATCGCAATTTCTCCTGAATTATTTAAAGATATTTGTAAAGCATCTATGGAATTTTAAAATTAATCGCCATTGAGAATTTTGTTTTTACAGGAACCCCTTTATCAATACCAGGAGTAAATTGACTATTCTTCAATGCTCTTATTGCTTCTTCGTCACATCCCGCGCCTATTCCTTTTACTACAACTGCATCATCAACTTTTCCTGTTTCATTTATATAAAGCATCACATAAACTTTTCCTTCGATGCGCGTTTGGATTGCAATCCGGGGATAAGTGATTTTTTTTATTACTGATTCGAGACCACCCTGAATTGATGGAAGCTTGTCAACGGCGAGTGAATATTGCTCATCTTGCGGTAATAATTTTGCAGAGCATGGTGCTGCCTGAAAAATAAAATATACTGATGTAATCAAAAACAAAATACTGGATTTAATAAAACGATTTTTCATTGCTTTCTCCCTAATGTTATGCTACCATAAGTTTTTCTGATTCTGACTTTGTTAATACTTTGTTAAGATTTATTAAAATCAACATTCGATCTTCAAGTTTTCCAACTGATTTTATGAACTCGGAATCTATTCCTGATACCATTGAAGGAGGTGCTTCGGTTATGTTTGCCGGGATTCTCAAAACTTCACTTACGGCGTCCACTATAAATCCCACCGTGTTGTTTTTAATTTCAACGACAATGATTCTAGTGTCTTTGGTTTTTTCTTTTTTAGCAAAACCAAATCTGTATCTTAAATCAAGAATCGGAATTACTCTTCCTCTGAGATTGATTAC
>DAIEQP010000059.1 GCA_027347805.1 Ignavibacteria bacterium
TTGGAACATTTGTGATTAATATTCTAGGCAGTTTAATTCTTGGATGGATGATTTTCGGTTTAGATGAAAAGGATTTGATTAATCCTTCATTGAAACTTTTTATTGGTATCGGTTTCTGCGGCGGATTTACAACATTTTCAACTTTTTCTCTTGAAACATTTAACCTGATGAAAAACGGTGAAATTTTACTTGCCGGACTAAATATATTATTGAGCGTAATTATTTCTCTAATTGGAATTTATATAGCATATCTTCTTACGAGGTGAGAAATGAAAATAGAAGGCGAAGCAAAACTATTAAGAATTTTTCTAGGTGAGAATGATAGGATTTCTCACATGCCCGTCTATGAAAAGATCGTTATCGAAGCCAGGAAAAACAATCTTGCCGGTGCTACAGTTTATAAAGGAATTATGGGCTTTGGCGGAAACAGCAGAATTCATTCCGCTAAAATTTTAAGACTTTCAGAAGATTTGCCTCTTGTAGTTGAGATTGTTGATGAGCAAAAAAAGATAGAAGATTTTATTCCCATTGTTGAAAATATTTTTGACGATGCTAATTGCGGTGGATTAATTACAATGGAGAAAGCAGATATCATTAAATACACTTCAAATAAAAAATGAAAGACCGGTAATGAAATTCAAGTTTATTTTCCTGTTCCTAATCATTTTGTTAATACAAACTCATGCCCAGAATAAATTTGATTTACCTCAATTTGCTGATGAAACATTTCAATTTGTGAAGCAGCCATTAATTTGGGAAGGAAACGACTGGATTAAACTAGGGCTTGCCGGCACAGCAACATTTCTAATGGTTCAAGCAGATCAACCAATCAGAGATTTTTTTGGAATAAATTCAGAATATAAAAAAAGTGCACCAATGGAGCTCGGAAGAATGTATGGTGAATTATATTCTCCAGTAGCAATTGCAGGTTTGTTTGGAGTTCACAGTTTAATTAATGATGATAAATCAACAAGAAAAATTGCTTTCGAAATTTTACAAACTACTTTTTATGCTGGGATAATTACAACCGCATTAAAATTTGCAATTGGAAGGACAAGACCATTCGTTGAAGCTGGTCCAAAATCATTTGGGAACTGGTCCGTATTTGATGACACATATCATTCTCTTCCATCAGGACATACCACAGTAGCATTTTCCATTTCAACTGTTTTGGCAAATAATACAAAATCGGATTTACTTAAAATATTTGCCTACCTGCCGGCAGTTCTTACAGCAATTTCAAGGGTTTACCAGGATGATCATTGGGCATCTGATGTTTTACTTGGCGGGATTGTTGGATACACAACCGGCAGCTGGGTCACATCAAAACATGAAACTAAAATGCAGATACAACTTTTATCTTCAAGACGAATCGGCGTTATAATTCCGCTTAATTAATTTTACAAAGAAAACGTTTTATAAATTTCTAGAAAAAATTAAGCGTGTGTGGCATCTTTTTTCTTCGACGATTTATATAGTTTATAATTTAGACCATCGCAAAGTGCCTGCCAGCTAGCCTCAATAATATTTGTTGAAACACCGACAGTCGACCATGTTTCATCGCCATCGCTTGATTCAATAAGTACACGTACTTTTGCTGCCGTAGCTTCTGCTTCATCTAATACACGAACTTTATAATCAACAAGCTTTGTATCGGCAAGTTCCGGATAAAATCTTAATAACGCTTTCCTAAGTGCGTTATCAAGAGCGTTTACTGGTCCGTCTCCTTCAGCTGCAGTATGTTCAATATCTCCATTGACTTCGATTTTTAAAACTGCTTCAGCTTTGTTATGAGAATCATTATCAAAGAATGAATAAATTCTTGAATCAATTGTTTTAAAGAATGGAGTAAATTCATTTCTTGCTGAGCTCAAGATTAATTCAAAAGATGCTTCAGCACCATCATATTGATAGCCTTCAAATTCTCTTTTCTTAATGTCAGCTACAAGTTTTTTACTGAATTCGCTTGATTCATCAATGTCAACGCCAAATTCTTTTGCTTTGTATTTTATATTACTCTGTCCGGATAAATCGGAAACAAGCACACGCTGCGAGTTACCTACTAATTGAGGATTAATATGTTCATACATTCTGCTGTCTTTTAATACCGCACTTACATGCACTCCGCCTTTATGAGCAAAAGCTGCTTTGCCAACCCACGCTGCACGAATGTTCGGAGACAAATTCATAATCTCATAAATAGTGTTTGATAATGATGTAAGATGTTCCAGTTGAATTTTATGTTTTGTTGCACAATTCATCTTCAGTAAGAGATTTGGAATTATGCTTACAAGATTTGCGTTACCACATCTTTCGCCAACGCCGTTAATTGTTCCCTGAACATGCATAGCACCTGATTCAATCGCAGTAATAGAGTTTGCAACCCCAAGTTCACCATCATTATGTGCATGAATACCTATTGAGATTGATACTGCTCTCTTAACCTGTTCTATTGCGTACCAAATCTGTGATGGTAATGAACCTCCGTTTGTATCGCATAATGCTAAAACTTCAGCGCCGCCCTGTTCAGCCGCTTTCAACATTTTCAAAGCAAAACTTTGGTTATCCTTGAATCCATCAAAGAAATGTTCCGCATCAAAAACTACTTTTCTGCCATTTTCAGTAAGAAACTTTACAGATTTAAAAATCAATTCTTCATTCTGATCTTCAGTCAAGCCAAGCCCTTTTTCAGCGTGGAATTTCCAGGTCTTTCCGAAAATTGCTACGTAAGGTGTTTCGGCTTTTAACAATGCAACCAAGTTAGGATCATTTTCAATTTTATCAGGATATCTTGCAGTTGAACCGAATGCACACATCTGCGCATGATTAAGTTTAACTTTTTTTATTTCACTAAAAAATTCAGCATCGCGCGGATTGCTTCCAGGCCATCCCCCCTCAATAATATCAATACCAAACTCATCAAGTTTCTGAGCAATAATAATCTTGTCCCGAACAGTCAAGCTAACAGCTTCACCTTGAGTTCCATCTCTTAATGTAGTATCAAACAATTGAATAAGTCTGGGTTCCATTTTAATATCCTTTTACTAATTCTGAATATTATATCATATTGTTTTCGCGAGCGTAATTAAATATTCCGCCGCTTTTAACGATATCGTAAACACTTCCAAGCGGACGAAGCTGATAAGTTTTTCCGCTTGAAATATTTTTCAATGAATTTGAAGCCAGGTCAACTTCAAGCTCATCACCTGTTTTAATTTTATCGTTAAGCTTTTCATTTCCTTCAAATGGAATTAAAAAACCACCATCAACAGAATTGCGGTAGAAAATTCTAGCATAAGATTCAGCCACAATTATTTTAGTGCCTGCAACCTGAAGTGCCAGCGGTGCATGTTCACGTGAAGAACCACAGCCGAAGTTTGAACCGCCGATTATAATGCTGTATTCCGATTGATGATTGTCTCCGACAATAAAAGTTTTCCTGCCTTCCGGTAAACCAGCTTTTTCTATTGGTACACTTGAAAGTGCGAAGTGTCCATATTTTTTCAACTCTTCAGGATCGCTTGTACTGTAAACTAAATGTTCAGCGGGAATTATCTGATCGGTATCAATATTATCACCGAGAACGTATGCTTTACCTTTTATAATATTTTCCATCATTCACCTTTATAAAAATTTTCTAGGATCAGTTAATTCGCCAGTGATTGCACTTGCAGCAACTGTCAACGGAGAAGCCAGATAAACCTGAGAAGATTTACTTCCCATTCTGCCAGGGAAATTTCTGTTTGTTGTTGATACTACAACATCGCCATCAACACTTCTTCCAATTGTATCAGAAGGGCCGCCCAAGCAGGCAGCACATGATGATTCAGCAATAACACAACCGGCATTGACAAAAATATCTTTGAGCGATATTCCTTTATAAGTTTCTTCTTCCAATTGTTTTGCAACCTGAGTGCTAGCAGGAACAATGTGAGTTGTAACTTTTACTTTTTGACCGAGTAATATTTTTGCAGCAAACTGGAAGTCAGTTAACTTACCGCCAGTGCATGAACCAACATAACACTTTGTAATTTTTGTACCTTCAACATTTTTAACTTTATCTCTATTATCAGGACTGTGAGGTTTTGCAACTGTCGGTTCCAGCTTAGTAACATCATAAGTATATTTCGAATGATAAATAGCATCTGGATCACTTGTAAATTCCTGGTAATCGGTCACGCCAATTTCTTTTAAATATTCTCTTGTAACATCATCAACAGCAATAATGCCATTCATACCTCCACCTTCAATGGCCATATTGGTAAGAGTCATTCTCTCAAGCATATTCATTCCAGAAATTGCTTCTCCGTCAAATTCCATTGCGCGGTAAGTTGCACCATCTGTAGTAATATCACCGAGTATTTGAAGGATTAAATCTTTTGCAGTAAGATATTCCGGCATTTTTCCATTGAATGTAAATTTTATTGATTCAGGAATTTTTTCCCAGATTTTACCTGTGCCAAGAATAAATGCTGCATCAGTATTTCCTACTCCAGTTGAAAACATACCAAACGCGCCGCTGGTGCAAGTATGTGAATCTGTTCCAAATAAAACTGTTCCGGGGACATTGTAACCTTCTTCTGCTAGAGCTAAATGGCAAACACCTTTGTAGCGTTCTGTCCCGACATCATAATAATTTGGTAGATTATATTCAGATGCAAATTGGCGGAGGATATCTACATTTCGGTTTGCATGAACATTTTTTGTAAAGATGTAATGATCCGGGAAAATCACAAGTTTTTTCTTATCCCATACTTTCGCCTGTTCTCCGAATTCTTTTTTCCAGATCGCAATAGTTGGTGGTCCGCAAACGTCGTGTGTCATTAAAACATCAACATCGAGCCAGACACTTTCACCGGGTGCAACCCCCGATCTGCGTGCAGCTCTTGCTAAAATTTTTTCAGTTATTGTCATTCCCATAAATTTTCCCTTACGCTTTATTAAACTGATTCTGTTTCGAATACTTCCAATTTTTTCTCGGTTGTAACAAGGTAATGATTTATTGCCTGCAAGTATGCTTTTGCACTTGCTTCAATAATATCTGTAGAAGTGCCTCTTCCGTTATAAGAATTTTCATCTTCGCGAATTCTAACAATTGCTTCACCAAGCGCCTGTCTTCCTGAAGTAACTGAACGAACATTATATGATTCTACAGTTGGTTTTATACCAAGCGCACGTTCAATCGCATTAAACACAGCATCAACAGGTCCGTCGCCAGGTGATGATTCCTGTACAACTTTTTCTCCAGATTTAATTTGTACTGTTGCTGTAGGAATTGTTCCTGTTCCAGCATTCACATGCATGTATTGCAATTCATACTTTTCATCATCACGATAAATTTCATCTCCCATAAGAGTTCTCAAATCTTCATCAAAAACTTCTTTCTTTTTATCAGCAATTTCCAAAAAAGCATCATATGCTTTCTGCAATTCATCTTCATTTAAATGATAACCAAGCTCAATTAATCTTGCTTTTAATCCATGACGGCCGCTGTGCCTTCCTAAAACAATTTTTGTTTTGTTAACGCCAACTGATTCAGGTGTCATAATTTCATATGTCTCCCGGTTTTTAAGCATGCCATCCTGGTGAATTCCGGATTCGTGTGCAAAGGCATTTTCTCCGACAATTGCTTTATTTGGCTGAACAACGACACCTGTAAAACCAGAGACCATTCTGCTAGTGCTAATAATTTCAGTATGATTTATATCTGTATAGAAATCGCAAAGATCCTTTCGAACTTTTAACGCCATTACAATTTCTTCAAGTGAAGCATTGCCTGCTCTTTCACCAATACCATTAATTGTACATTCAACCTGCCGTGCGCCAATCTGAAGTGCAGAAATTGAATTTGCAACTGCAAGTCCAAGATCATTATGGCAGTGAACACTAATGATTGCTTTATCTATATTTTTGACTCTTCGTTTTAATTCAGCAATTTTACCGCTGTACTCGGATGGGAAAGTATAACCAACAGTATCCGGAATATTTACAGTTGTAGCACCAGCTTCAATTGCAGTTTCAATAATATCAGCAAGGTAGCCGATATCAGTCCGCCCAGCATCCTCTGCAGAAAATTCAACATCACTGCAAAATGTTCTTGCGTAAGCTACAGCATCATATGACATTTTCAGAACTGTTTTTCTTTTTTCTTCCAGAGTTGCACCGTATTTACTGTCTCCAAATTTTCCTAAAATGTGGTAATCAGAAGTTGATGAGAAAGTATGGATGCGCGGTTTTTTTGCATTTCGTAATGCGTCGAATGCTGTTTTAATATCAATTTCTTTTGCACGTGCAAGACCTGCAATTATAACTTCCGATTCATCTGCGATTCTTTTAACAGCTTCAAACTGTGCGGGTGAGGAAACCGGAAAACCTGCTTCGATTACATCAACATTTAGTTTTGCTAGCTGACGAGCGATTTCTAGTTTTTCATAAACATTTAATGATGCACCTGGAGATTGTTCGCCATCTCTTAATGTTGTATCGAAGATGATAATCTTTTCACTCATAGCTTCCTCTATAATTAATAAGTTAAATATGCCTCACTCAAATCCCCCTATTTTAATAGAGGGATATTTCAATGTCGTCTCCGGTTAGGAGAAGGCGTTGGAGCGAGTTAAAGTGTAAACACACCTAAACCTTGTTTATGATAAATCTCTTTGAAATTTTCAATAACCGCTTCAGTCATTTTATCTGTTGAAACAAGTTTACATCCTTCACTCATTATATCAATTGTTCTGTATCCGTCATCTAATGTCTTTGTGATTGCTTCTTCAACCAGATCGCCAGCCTTTTTCATATCGAATGAATAAGTGAACATCATAGCTACTGATGAAATTGAAGCGAGAGGGTTAGCTTTATTTTGCCCTGCAATATCAGGAGCGCTGCCATGGACAGGTTCATATAGAGCGTATTTATTTCCCAAACTTGCCGATGGAAGCATACCAAGGCTGCCTGTAATCATTCCGGCTATATCGCTAAGAATATCACCAAATAAATTTGATGTAAGCACAACATCAAATTGTTTCGGATTACGGACGATCTGCATTGCACAGTTATCAACATACATGTCATTCAATTCAACATCAGAAAATTCTTTATGAACTTCGTGAACAACATTACGCCAGAACTGCGAAACTTCTAGAACATTAGCTTTATCAACCGAAGTAACTTGGTTTTTCCTTTCGCGTGCAACCTTGAAAGCCATACGAGCGATTCTTTCTACTTCCTCTTTTGAATAAACCATAGTGTTGAATCCGCGTTCCTTATCAAAACCGCGTGGTTCACCAAAATAAATCCCGCCGGTCAGTTCACGGAAGACAACAAAATCAACACCATCAAGGACTTCTTTTTTTAGCGATGAAGAATCAATTAAAGGTTTGTAAATTTTTGCCGGACGAATATTTGTGTATAATCCCAATGCTTTGCGAAGTTTAAGCAAAGCAGCTTCCGGTTTTAAATTATGAGGAAGTGATTCCCACTTATATCCGCCAACTGCTCCAAGAAATACAGCATCAGAATCATAACATGTCTGTAAAGTTTCATCAGTTAGGGGGTTCCCATATTTATCATATGAACATCCGCCAATCAAACATTCTTTGAAATCAACCTCTACATTGAAATGCTCTGCAACAGTTTTGATCACCTGAACCGCTGCGTTTCCTACTTCAACTCCAATACCATCACCGGGTAATAAAGCTATCTTAAACATTTTCTCTCCAATTATTTCTTTACTAACCAGCTCATCATGCCGCGTAATTTTGCACCAACTGTTTCAATACCATGTTCTTTATTTTCTTTTCTGAGCTGGTTGAATTTAGATGCGCCTGAATTATATTCTTCAATAAATTCTTTTGCGAACTGGCCGCTCTGAACTTCTTCCAAAATCTTCTTCATTTCTTTTTTTGTTTCGGAAGTAATTACTCTTGGCCCGCGTGTCATTCCGCCATATTCTGCTGTATCGCTAACAGAAAAATTCATTCTGGAAAGTCCGCCTTCATAATAAAGATCTACAATCAATTTCATTTCGTGCATACATTCAAAGTAAGCGAGTTCCGGCGGGTATCCTGCTTCAACTAAAGTTTCGAATCCTGCTTTAATTAATTCTGCTGAACCGCCGCAAAGAACTGCCTGCTCACCAAATAAATCTGTTTCATTTTCATTCTTAAAATTTGTTTCGATAACTCCGGAA
>DAIEQP010000102.1 GCA_027347805.1 Ignavibacteria bacterium
AGCGGTCCTCTTTTGAAGAACGGTATGACTTTGGCAATTGAACCCATGATAAACATGGGAACTCACAAAGTTCTTGTTGCCGAAGATGGATGGACAGTATTAACGGCAGATGGAAAACCATCGGCACATTTTGAACACACCATCGCAATTATTGATGGTAAACCGGAGATATTAACGGTAAGTTAATGGCAAAACAAGGACCAATTAAAGTTGACGGAGTAATTACAGAAACGTTGCCAAATGCAACTTTCAAAGTACGTCTTGATAATGGTCATGAAATTCTTGCTCATATTTCCGGCAAAATGAGAATGCACTTTATAAAAATTTTAGTCGGTGATAAAGTTTCTATCGAATTATCACCATACGATTTGAACAAAGGTAGAATTACATACAGATACAAATAACGGAGTTTTAGGATGAAGGTTAGAGCTTCAATCAAAAAAATGTGTGAACATTGCAAGATTATCAGAAGAAAAGGTGTAGTGCGAGTAATCTGCAAGAACCCTAAACACAAACAAAGACAAGGTTAAAATTAGGAGGTTATAGATTTGGCTCGTTTAGCAGGTATCGACTTACCGAAAAATAAAAAAGCTTATATCGGATTACAGTATATATTCGGTATTGGTGAAAAGTCATCAACAGATATTTTAGCTAAAGCTAATGTTGATCCACACAAAAAAGTTGGTGAATTAACAGAAGAAGAATTAGCAAAAATCCGTTCAATAATGACTGCGGATTACAAAGTGGAAGGTGCTCTTAGAAGTGAAGTTCAGATGAATATTAAGAGACTTATGGATATTGGTACGTATCGTGGAATTAGACACAGAAGAGGATTGCCTGCGCGCGGACAGAGAACTAGAACAAACTCTAGAACCAGAAAAGGTAAACGTAAAACTGTAGCTGGCAAAAAGAAAGTTGCTGCTAAGAAGTAATAAATAATTTTTATTGAGGAGTAAAATTGGCTAAAGCTGTTAAAAAGACACGGAAGAAAGTTCACGTAGATGCTGTAGGTGTTGCTCATATTAAAGCAACATTCAACAACGTGATAGTTACGATAACTGATATTTACGGCAACACAATTTCATGGTCATCTGCCGGTAAAAATGGTTTTAAGGGCTCTAGAAAAAATACGCCCTATGCATCTCAGGTTACAGCAGAAGCTGCTGCAAAAGAAGCACATGATCTTGGACTTCGTAAAGTTGATGTTTTTGTTAAAGGTCCCGGTGCTGGTAGAGAAGCAGCTATTAGAGCACTAAATACTGCTGGTTTGGAAATTTTATCAATCAAAGATCAAACTCCAATTCCACACAACGGATGCAGACCACCAAAACGTAGAAGAGTTTAAAGGAGAATTTTTAGATGGCAAGATACACAGGTTCAAGTTGCAAATTATGCAGAAGAGAAAAAACTAAACTTTTTCTTAAAGGATCAAAATGTTATTCAGAAAAATGTCCACTTGAAAAGAGAAATTATGCTCCAGGTCAGCATGGACTTTCACGTCGTGCTAAGGTTTCTGAATACGGAGTTCAATTAAGAGAAAAACAAAAAGTAAAAAGACTTTACGGATTGCTCGAAACACAGTTCCGTAATTATTTTGAAACTGCAAACCGTCAGAAAGGTATTACAGGCGCAAACCTTATTAAAGTATTGGAAAGAAGACTTGATAACGTTGTGTTCCGTTTAGGTTTTGCTCCATCAAGAAAATCCGCTCGCCAGTTGGTATTGCATGGTCATTTTACTGTTAACAATGGTGTAGTTGATATACCTACTTACCTTCTATCTCCAGGTGACGTTATCGCTGTTCGTGATAAAAGCAAGAAGTTGGATGCTATTCACAATTCATTAAGAAGAACAAAAGATAACGTTTATAACTGGCTTTCAATTGATAAAGCTTCAATGAGCGGAACATTTATTAATGTGCCTGAAAGAGAAGAAATTCCGTTGAACGCCAACGAACAACTTATTGTTGAGTTTTATTCTAAGTAGAGTTAAAAATTATTAAGAGGATACTAAATGAGCTATCCATTCATTAAGATGCCAGAAGGAATAGTAGTTGACGAAACTTCCAGCAGCGAAAGATTTGGTAGATTTTATATTCAGCCGTTGGAACGCGGGTTTGCAGTTACATTAGGTAACTCAATCAGACGTGTGATGTTATCTTCCTTAACAGGCGCTGCAATTTGTGCTGTTAAGATTGAAGGTGTGCTTCATGAGTTTTCGACAATTCCAGGTGTGGTTGAAGATGTTACAGAAATTATTCTTAACTTAAAAAAAGTTAGAATGAGATTGGTTAATAAAAAAGCAACCGGATGCGAAATTTCTTTAAGCGGTTCAAGAGCATTTACAGCTGCAGATATTCAAAGTGCCTGCCCTGATGTAGAAATTTTGAACCCTGACCAGCATATTGCCAGAATGAATAATGATGCAAAGTTAAATATGGAAATTCGTTTTGGAATAGGCAAAGGTTATGTCCCGGGAAATGAACAGAAAATTCCTGAAATAACAATCGGAACAATTCCAATCGATTCAATCTACACTCCTATTGTTAACGTTCGTTACGATATTGAAAATGTTCGTATTGGTGAAAGAAACGATTATGAAAAATTGACTTTGGAAGTAACAACAGATGGCTCGATTACACCATCAGAAGCTCTTTCAGGTGCGGCTAAAATTTTGAAAGATCATATTGCATTATTCATAAATTTTGAATCTGAACCGGAAGAAGAAAAAGTTGAAAATGAAAAAGATGCTGAGACAGAAAGATTAAGAAAAATACTTACTACAAGTGTTGAAGATCTTGAACTTAGCGTTCGTTCTCATAACTGTCTTAAAGCAAACAATATCAAAACTCTTGGCGATTTAGTTCGCAAAGATGAAGCTGATATGCTTAAGTTCAGAAACTTTGGAAGAAAATCTCTTGCTGAATTACTTGAGATCGTTGATAGCCACGGACTCGAATTCGGTATGGATGTAGATAAATACATTTTAGATAAACCAGAAACCAAGTAGTATTTACAGAAGGTTGAAGAATGAGACATAGAGTCAGAGGAAGAAAATTAACAAGAACATCTAGCCACAGACAGGCAACTTTAAGAAACTTGGCAATGTCTTTGTTGAAACACAAAAAAATTACAACTACTGTTGCTAAAGCAAAAGAATTGAAAAAATTTGTTGAACCAATGATTACTCGTGCTAAAAATGATTCAGTACATGCAAGAAGAGTTGTTGCATCTGATGTAAACGACAAATCATTGATCAAAGAATTATTCACTGAAATTGTAGCAAAAATTGGAAATCGCCCCGGTGGTTATACTAGAGTTATCCGTCTTGGCCAAAGAAAAGGTGACGGCGCTGAAATGGCAATTATTGAATTAGTTGATTACAGCGGAATAGTAAAACCAAAAGTTTCTAAGAAAGAAAAAACTGAAGATAAACCGGTTGAAGAAAAAGCTGAAGAAAAGAAAGAAGAGAAAAAAGCAGCTTCGAAACCCAGAGCTAGAAAATCTGCTGAACCAAAAGAAAAAAAGGTTAAAGCTCCAGCTGAGAAGAAAACAAAATCGACTCACGTTAAAAAGGGTTCTTAATATTTCTTCGGAAAAAATTAAAGCCGATACATTTTGTATCGGCTTTTTTATTTTACATCCACAATGTTTTTATTGTTCTCAGCAACACTATAACACTTAAGCAAAATATTCCCAATAGAAAAAATCCATACTCAACTCTGCCGTAAAGAAAATTTCCCACGGTGAATAGTGAAGACCAAATTACTACACATCCTGAAATCCATCCAATCAATCCTAGTGAGAAGTTATACTTCTCAGGTTCTAAAGTTTTGCTTGATAGATTTTTAATATCACTCCATCCTGGACCAATTGGTCTAATCTTTTCATAAAAATTGATAAGAACCTTTTGTTCTGTTTGCGGTCCAAAATATGCAGCAAGCAGCCAGCTGACTGTTGTGAAAACTATTGTAATTATTAATCCAGCATGCGTACTAATGTGAACTCCATTTTTTGATAATATTAGCAGAACAAGTGAAATAATAAATGAACTTGCCATTGCAATTACTTCGCACCAGGCGTTGATGCGCCACCAGAACCATCTCAGCAGGTAAAGCAATCCTGTTCCAGCACCAACCTGCAGAATAATATCGAATGCTTCCTTTGCAGTATCCAAAAGGAAAGCTAGAGTTGATGAAGCAACGAACAAAATTATAGTAGAAATTCTACCTGCAAATACATAATGTTTTTCTGATTCATCTTTTTTTATGAAACGTCTATAAAAATCGTGAACCAGGTAGGATGCGCCCCAATTTAAATGCGTTAGTATTGTGGATGAATTTGCTGCAATTAATCCTCCGACCATTAAACCAATAAAACCAACTGGCAGAAATTTCAACATGGCAGGATATGCAATATCATGCCCCAGAAGTTTTGGATCTAAATTTGGGAAAGCTTTTTGAATGTCTGAAAGTTGCGGATAAACAATAATTGAACATAACCCGACAATTATCCAAGGCCATGGTCGCAGAACATAATGAGCAACATTAAAAAATAGAACTGCTCCCAATGAATCTTTTTCTGATTTTGATGCAAGCATTCTTTGTGCGATGTAGCTTCCGCCTCCCGGCTCAGCACCGGGGTACCAAACTGACCACCATTGCACTGCAACAGGAATTATAAAAATCGCAACTGCAATATCCCAGTTGTTTGAAAAATCGGGTAGCATGTTTAAATAATTTATTCCGCCGGGACCTTTAGCTGAAGAAAGTTTTTCAATCATTCCATGCAGTCCGCCAACCTGTGGAAGCTGTAATGCAAAATAAGCCGCAGCAATAACGGCTGTCATCTTTATAAAAAACTGAATCATGTCAATGATTAATACTCCCCATAAACCGGAAAAAGTTGCAAACGCAACATTTAAAATCCCAACAGCAATTAGAGTTTGCCAGCGTTCAAGACCAAATAGAATTCCAGCAATTTTACACGCAGCTAAATTTACTGTTGACATAATCATGCAGTTGAAAAAGAAGCCTAAATACACTGCACGAAATCCACGAACAAAACCAGCGGCCTTCCCTGAATATCTTAATTCATAAAATTCTAGATCTGTCATTACACCGCTTCTTCTCCAAAGCCGTGCATAAAAGAAAACAGTTGAAACACCAGTAAGTACGAAAGCCCACCATACCCAGTTCCCGGCAACGCCATTAGTCCTAACAATGTTTGTTACTAAGTTTGGGGTATCACTGCTGAATGTGGTTGCCACCATTGATAAACCTGCCAGCCACCAGGGAACAGATCTGCCTGAAGCAAAAAATTCTGAAGTGTTTTTACCGGCTCGTTTACCGTAAAAAAGTGCGGGCACAAAGCAAATTAAAAGTGAAGCCGCTATTATAACCCAATCAAGAAGTTGCAGTTTCATGGATTGTTTCCATTTTATTTAGTCTGTAATACCAACTTAAGAATATATTTCATTCAAAAAAATATTTTTGGAAAGTAAGTGAATTTTTAATTGAATATCTTTTCGGTATAAAAATATTCAAATAGCAAAATGAAAAAAATTGAGTTTGTAAAAGCTGTTTATAAATTAGAAGAACTTCCGAAAGAAATACTGCCTGAGATAGTTTTATGCGGCAGATCAAATGTGGGCAAATCTTCTTTTGTAAATTCTTTACTTAAATCAAAAGTTGCAAAAACAAGTTCAACACCTGGCAAAACTAGATCAATAAATTATTATAAAATTGATAGCAAATTTTATTTTGTAGATTTACCCGGATTTGGCTACGCAAAAGTATCTAAGAGTGAACGTGACAGCTGGCATAAACTGCTGGTAAAATTCTTCTCGCTAAATCGTTCAAATCAATTTGTTTTTCATCTTATCGACAGCCGGCATGAACCGATGGCTCTCGATGTTGAACTCAATAATTATATAAATGAAATTGGTCTTCCTTACTTCATCATTCTTAATAAAGTAGATAAACTTAAACAGAGCGAAATT
>DAIEQP010000180.1 GCA_027347805.1 Ignavibacteria bacterium
AGACGTTTCGAAATATAGTGTACCATCGGAAGGCAGTGTAATTTTCCACCAATCTTCATTGTCAGCGTTTAATGTTTGGTTTCCTTCGTTTAATGAACCGTTATCTGTTGAATTAACACCAAGGACATTTGCTTGCTGGAAGTTGTTATTAGGTTCAGTTTCGGCAAAATTAAGACAGTTAAGGAGTAAAAAAGAAAAGCAAAAATATTTAAGACGTTTCATAGCGTCCTCCATATTATTTAGGAAGTTTTTATATGTCTCCCCTTTCTATTGCAGTATAAAACTTGTTTCCCATAATCTGAGTGCAATCTTGTTTCTTGAAATTCCATCTTCATGTTAATAGAACTTACTAAATGCTTACTATTCAATCAAGAAAAATCATAAGACTTCATAAGCCGAATAAGAAACTGAAAAGCAAAAATCGTTTACCTCTTTTAATCACCCTTCGAATTTTGTTTTCTCATTTCAAATCCTCTTAAAATAACATAACCGACTAGGGCAAAAAGGAAAAATATAAGAAGCATCCATGCAATTCCCTGGAGTGAATCAATTATAGTCTTATATATTTCAATCACCCATCTGTTTGCGGTCAGTTGAAGAATAACACCATCTTTATTTGGAGTGATATATTTTTCCATTTCCCACAAACGGATTCCGGCTGAAATACCCACGACATATGTAGCGAACAAAATATACCTTCTCCATGTCGGGGCCAGTTCTTCGCTGACCAAGCGCCCAAGAATTTTTGTTATCGGTTTAGCAAAGAGAAAAACAACAATTGTAGAAATCAGGAGTGAGAAAAATAGAGTAATCAAAAGCAGTATAATGAACATACGCACCTCTATATTTTATGATACTGATTCCAAAATTATTTGATATAATTATTTCGGGCCGATTAAGGGCTCAACCAGATTAATCAAATTGCCGCAGTTATCCTCAAATACTGCTGCAACAATGGGGCCCATATTCCGGGGTTCACCCCGGAAAACAACGCCAAGTTCAATTAACCGTTTGTAATCACCGGCAATATCATTTGTAATTAATGCAGTTGAAGGAATGCCTGCATCAAACAATTCTTTCTGATAAATTTTTGATGGTGGAAATGCCATCGGTTCAAGAACAAGTTCCACTCCTTCTATTCCATCGGGAGATACAACAGTAAGCCAGCGGTATTCACCCATTGGAATATCAGCCATCTTTTTAAATCCAAGAATTTCTGTATAGAACTTTAAAGCTTTGTTCTGATCATTTACCAGGATGCTAACGAATTTTATCTGCATAAGTACCTTTCTAAAAAATAATTGAAATAGTTAGTCGTGAAATTTTATTATAGATAGATTCTCATTTAATTCTTTCAGTTTGATATTCTTAGGATCAACCGAGGCAAGAGCTTTAATAACGGTTCTCAATTCTTCAATACTGCTTTCAGCTCTCTTCACCAATTCATCATTAACTTTTTCATCTTTCATATCTAAAATTAATAACTGCATTGAGGAGGAAGAATTCTGGAGAATATCCTGAAGCGTACGGATTGTAGCATTAAAAATCTCAACTCTTTCGTTTATAATTTTCTTTTTCATGTTTCTATCGAACAGCCAGAAGCCGAATAAAATTAATCCCGCCATCGGAACAGTCCAATAAAATCTTTTCCCTTCCAAAAATTTCAGCAAAGCAAGTACGGGATAAATATCAAGGACAAGATTCAGGAAAAGCATAAACAATACAACAAGCAGGAAAATTATAAATGCAGTGGAATTGTTTTTAAAGAATTTTACCAGGAACATCATTTCCCCTTTTCAATCTAATTGAAGATATAGAAAGTTTCCTTTTGCAAAATAGCATGGAATTTCAACTAATAAAAATTAATAATTTGGAAAGTTGAAATGGAATCCCTTTAATTATAAAAAGGGATTCCAGGATCGGGAATCTGGGGATTTATAAATTAAACTAAACTCTGCATATCAATTACGAATCTGTATTTCACATCATTCTTCAGTATTCGCTCATAAGCCTGGTTGATTAAATTTATCGGTATCACTTCTACTTCAGAAACGATTCCATGTTCTGCACAGTAGTCTAACATTTCCTGTGTTTCTTTAATACCGCCTATAATTGACCCGCCGATTTTTCTGCGATTGCCGATAAGAGTACCAATTTCAATTTTTGCCGCTTCAGGCGGAATGCCAACTACTATTAATGTTCCATCAGTATTGAGCATGTTCAGATACATATTATAATCGTGCGGTGCGGAAACAGCATCAACAATAAAATCAAAATAATTTTCGGCACCTTTAATTTTTTCTTCATCGCTTGTTAATATAAATTTATGAGCACCAAGTTTTTTTGCATCAGCTTCTTTATGAGGAGAAGTGCTCAGAACAGTTACTTCAGCACCAAATGATGCAGCAAATTTTACAGCCATGTGTCCCAATCCCCCAAGTCCAAGCACAGCAACTTTATCTCCTTTACCAACATTCCAATAACGAAGAGGAGCATAAGTTGTAATTCCTGCGCATAAAAGAGGTGCAACACCGGAAAGTTTTAATTTATCGGAAACATGAAGAACAAAATGTTCTTTAGTAACAATAGTGTTTGAATAGCCGCCGTAAGTAATCATGCTTCCGTCTCTTTCCATCGAACCATATGTAAATGTAACGCCATCAGTGCAGTATTGCTCAAAATCATTTTTACAATTGGAACAGGTTTCACAGCTGTCCACAATAACACCTACTCCGGCAATATCACCCGGTTTAAAATTTTTAACATGACCGCCGACTTTAATTACTTTGCCGACAATTTCATGTCCCGGAACCATCGGAAAAACTGCACCGCCCCATTCATCTCTTGTCTGGTGAATATCTGTATGACAAACACCACAGTATAAAATTTCTATTTGAACGTCGTGAGGTCCCACTTCCCTCCTTTCAAAATTCCATGGGGCAAGCGGAGTTGTCGGGCTTTGAGCTGCATATCCTTTTGCTGGTATCATATTTATCTCCTTTACAATTCTTTCGAAATATTTTAGTCAATCGTTGTTCAATATTTATTAACAAGAAGATTTATATCTCAAGTTCCCTTGGATCATTTTCAAGATTAACAACGCGCCATTCATTTTCGTCTTTATCGAAGTCTGTAATTTTTTCCAAAGGTACTTTCAGATATTTCCCTTCAGCTGTAACAGCAACATCACCATTGCTTAAAATAATTTCTCCGGTACCTTCAAACATCCGGCTGTTTTCTTTTGTTATTCTGCCAATCACTTTCAACTCTTCGTTAAGCGGAATTGGTTTTTTGAATTTCACATTAAGATCAATAGTAACACCCCAGACCTCTTCATCATAAAAATTTAGGATTGCCCTGCCGATTGTTTCATCAAGAACCGCAGACGCAATACCGCCATGTAATCTACCTGGATAACTTTGATGTTCTTCCGAAGGGGTGAAAAGTGCAATCAGTTCTTTTTTTTCAGTTATGTAAAAATGGGCGTGTATACCAAACTTATTCTTTAGGCCGCACACAAAACATAATTTTGAATTATGCTGTTTACCTGTAATTCTATGAATCATTAATGCTCCAAATATTGTCCGGGCAAAAATAAAGATTCCGGGATTACCAAATTAATTTTCACTAAAAAATATTTACAGCAAGGAAATTATTCCTGAAGAAATCTGATACATACCAAGAAGTGCCAGAATAACAATTGAGATCATGGATAAAATCTTTTTCTGATGTGTATTCAACTTTCCGGATGTTCCAAAAATGAATATTATTCCGGCAAGACAAATTATCATTGTTAAATAAAATGAGGCGATAAGAACAACACCATAAGCGGGATTTTTCTGCCATGCATTCAGTAATGAAGGTCCCAGAACCAAACTCCAGCCAATATAAGGATTCGGGTTAAGTATGTTAACAATTGCAGCTTCAATTATTGTTGATGGTGCAGAACTTTTTGAATCATTATTTATTTCATTCTTTCTCCAAACCAAAAAAGTCTGGTAAGAAATAAATAAAAGAAACAAACCTCCGGCAGATTGAAGTATTGGTTTCATTATTTCAGGCAGGTTCTTTAATAACAGAAGCATTAGTAAAGCTATCGGTCCATCGCTAAGCAATGGTGCAAATGATGCAGGTAAAGTTTTTTTCCATCCTTTCTGAGTAACACTTGCAAACAAAAATGCCTGCAGCGGTCCGGGCTGAACCGCTGCGGCGAAAGCAAATCCACTTCCAATCAAAAAGTATTCAAACATTTTAACTCACTGCATATTTAGGATCGCCGGTTTCGATCGCCCGATTAAGAATTTTTCGAATCCGTTCAATTTCAACTCTAATTCCATTTCCAGAGAGGGCATTACCATGACCAGGAACAAGCCAATAAATATCTAATGATGAGATTATATCGAGTGAATTGAGCCACTGTTTCCATCCGTCAAGATCGCTGTTTAAAATATTAGGTAAATATCCCTGAACAACAGCATCGCCAACATAAATCACTTTTTCAGAGGGTATGAAGATTGAAATATTTGTTTCGGTATGCCCGGGAGTAAAAAGTATTTTTGCTTCAGCATCACCAATGTCAAAAATTTGACCGTCAGCAACTTTGAAAGAAGGATTAACAAGTTTAGTATTTTGATAAAATATTTTCTCTTCTCTTGCTGATTTTCTTTCTTCTTCAAGTATACAATCGTTGAAATAATTGATATTACTTTCCAAATCTTGGGGTAATCTTTTGTTTAGTTCGTGTCCAAATATCGGAATCCCTTTTTCTTCAAAAAGGCAGTTGCCGCCAATGTGATCGAGATGTTTTTCCGTATTAATTAATAACAGCTCATTTTTGGGATTGACTGCTTTTGCATAATCATAAATGGTTTGAGCAGACAAGTAGGCACTGCTTGAATCAACTACCAGTGTCTTTCCTGATCCGCAAATAAATCCTGCATTAACAACCCAAGGAGGATAGCAGCCCAATCCCAAAACAGCATAGCATTTATCGGTCAGTTTCATAATTAATACTGATGGAATGCATCTGAAACAAACTTAAGCACCTCAGGAAGCGATGCCCGCCAGTAAGTCCAGTTGTGAGCACCATCTCTAATTCTAAACTCGTGAGGTATTTCAGCTTTTCTCATTGCAATATGAACAAGAGAATTGCCTTCAAATAAAAAATCATCATCACCGCAGTCGATAAACCATCTTACTGATTTTTTTTGATCTGCCGGCATTTTATTAATAAGATTTATGACACTATAGTTGTTAAAATATGCTTCGAGATCTTTCTCATTTACATCTTTCATTCCCCTTCTTCCGGCCCAGTTCTTAAGATCTTCCAAACTGTTTGGTCCTGTAGCTGCACTTAA
>DAIEQP010000189.1 GCA_027347805.1 Ignavibacteria bacterium
AGCAAATACAAGCGAAATGTAGAATGTTCTTCTGAATGAAATACTTCCTTGTGAATTGATATAACCAATAACTAATGGGATACTAGTTAGATGACAGGGGCTTAATAGAATACTTAGTATTCCCCATCCCAACGATGCTAAAATTGAAATCCCGAATCCAGAATAAAGCGCCTCACTTAGAAAATTGAAAAGAGAATCAATCATAATAATTAATTTCCTTTAACAATTTTTAATCCTCTTTTGATAAATAATTTATCTATTTCTTTTTCAGGATAAAATCCTTCATGTCGATAGAATTCTTTTCCGTTTTCATCAAGAAAAACCTGTGTGGGAATTAATTTAATTTTATACTTGCTCGCGTATATTTTTTCTTCTTCTTTCCATACATCATAAAAGACAACTTTTACCTGCTTGCCATATTTTTCTCCAATCGCTTTCATCACAGGCTGCATTTTTTTACATGGAATACAATTGACTGAGCCGAGTTCAATAAAAGTAACTTTGGATTCCCCATTGGTTGTCTGGCCAATAGATAAACTACCATCTAATTGTAAGAAGAATAGAACTATAATTAGTAAACCAACAAATTTTTTCACTTAATTCTCCGTTTAATAAATCACATTAAATATATAACCGACAATTATTATCCCAACCGAAACAACCCCAATAAATGCAAGTATCAATTGTATCTTTAAAACTTTCTTAAGAATTATTATTTCTGGCAGAGATAAACCTATTACACTCATCATAAACGCTAGTACAGTTCCTAATGAAGCTCCTTTTTCAAGCAAGGCCTGAACAACTGGAATTATACCCGCCGCATTAGAATACATTGGCACTCCAATTAAAACCGAAACTGGAACTGACCACCATGCAGATTTTCCCATAAGTGATACCATAAAATTTTCCGGAACATAACCATGAATTCCAGCCCCAACTGCAATACCTATAATTATATATAGCCACACCTTTGAAACTATTTCTTTAACTGCATTGATGCCGGCATCAATTCTATCGGCAAGCTCCAGTCGATAATCACTATTAACATGCTTATTTGCTTTCACCTGGAACACCCAGTTTTCAACATACTTCTCAAGCTTTAACCTGCCAATAACATATCCTGATAAAATTGCAATCGTTAATCCCGTAGCTACATATATTAAAGCGGTTTTCCATCCAAACAATCCAAACAAAAGAACTACTGCTATCTCATTGATCATTGGTGCAGCAATTAAAAATGAAAACGTAACACCTAGCGGGATACCAGTTTCGACAAATCCAAGAAATAGAGGAATTGCACTGCACGAACAAAATGGAGTTACAATTCCAAGTAAACTTGCAAGTATATTACCGGCAAATAGTGATTTGCCCCCAAGTATTTTTCTTGTTTTTTCAGGAGAAAAAAAGGACCGAATTATACCTACGGCAAATACAACAATTATTAAAAGCAGAATTACTTTAGGCGCTTCATAAAAAAAGAATCTAACCGAATCCGTTAAACGAGAATTCTGCTCCATTCCCAGTAATTCAAAAACAAAATATTTGGCCGCTGTATCAAGATTAAAATAGACTGCAATCCAGAACAAGACAAACAGCGCAATCAGTATAATTTTATTTTTCATTAGTTTGTTTAAGAACGTCCTGTTTTTTGCTGACATTCTCATATTAATTATTTAATTGATATTGTCTTTTATCCAATGCGCAAGCGTTTCCTTTGTGGGAAGCTTTCCGTTCAAAACCATTTTACCGTTTATTTCAAGTCCCGGCGTGGAAAGAATTCCAGTTTTCATGATCTCCTGAATATCTGTTACCTTTTCTACAGTTCCGTTAATGTTGTTTTCTTGTAGAACCTCATAACACATTGCTTCCAGCTTTTTGCAGGTAGGGCACCCGCTGCCATACACTTTAATATTCATTCTAATGCCTCATTAACTTTTTAATTTATTGTTTATTTCGTTTAGTCTTGTATTATAAATATTTTTTATTGTTTCCTCATCCTGCAACATCGGCTTAACCGGCACCATGTTATAAACTTCTTCAAAAGAATAATTTGAATTAGCCCAAAGTTGAACGGCTCCTTCGACCATTTTTGAAATTGTATTCTTAACTTCCTCTCCAGAAATTCCAAATGAAACTGCCATTTCTGAAATTTTCTCAAACTGAAATTGAAGATATGTTGGACCCATTGCGGTGATTACAGCGTACGTTTCGAGAAGTGATTCTTTTACTTCAGGTGAATTACCAAAAACTGCAAATAAGTCTTTCATTTCATTTTTTGTTTTAGAAGAAATTCCTTCTGCAAAGACAACTGGATTAAAACCCTCACCAATTATTGACGGTGAATTCGGGTTCATTCTTATTATTCTATCGAATCCGTTTAACATCTCGCTAATTTTTGCGATTGTTATTTTAGGTGCAAGAGATAAAAGTAAAGAATCCTTTTTGATAAATTCTTTTACTTCTCTCATAACATCTGCAAACACCGGCGGATGCAGCGATACTATAACCAGCTCCTGCCCGGCAGCGTCGATGTTATTTCCTTTTTCAATAACAGGAAACTTTTGTTTTAATTCACTCAAAACAGCGTCATTAGTATCACTTACAATAACTTTTGGGGGAAGCTTATCTGTTTTAATCATTCTCTCGATAAATATTCGTGTAATCCTTCCACCGCCAATAAATCCGATACTTTTGTTTAGCATTTTCTTACCTCATTATTTTGTTTATATAGAAATCATAAAATCGAATCTTAATCTCATCCCGTATTCTTCTAAATTCATCTAATATTTCTTCTTGTGAACCAACTGCTTCTGCAGGATCTTCAAATCCAATGTGAAGTCTTTCACCAACTTTCCCAATAAATGCTGGACATGTTTCTTTTGCATTCCCGCATACAGTTATCACATAATCAAAATGTTGATTTATAAATAGATCAACATTCTTCGGAGAGTTATTTGTTATATCAACTCCCGTTTCGTTCATTGCGATAATTGCATTGGGATTGACATATTTGGCAGGATTAGTTCCCGCTGAATAAACTTCAAGGTCCGGATCAAATGACTTAAGAAAACCTTCCGCCATCTGGCTCCTGCAGCTGTTACCTGTGCATAGTATTAAAATACTTTTATTCATGATTTTTCAAATTTGTTTCATCATTACAGCTGAACTGCTTGGACAGTATATTGTATACTCCTTTGTTTCTTTTACAAACGATGGAATATTGATGCCTGTTACTTTTGTGAATCCCTTCTTTGAAAAGAATTGTTCTGCTGTTGTTGTAAGCAGCACCACTTGCTTAAGATTATTTTGTTTTGCCAGATCGATGGATCTTGCATATAGTTCGTTGCCAAATCCATAATTTCTAAAATTATCTTTTACAACAAGCGATCTTAATAATCCATTATCGTTCCAAATTTCTAGACCAACGGCACCAACAATTTCACTCCCTACTTTTGCAGTAAGAAAGGTTTCAGTGTGTTGATCAATATCTTCAAATGGAAGCATAGCTTCCTTTAAAATATTTTTTACTACAGCAATCTCATCTGCTTTTATTTTTCCAATCTGGCAATGCATTTTATTCACATTTATTTTTCAGCAGTAACTGTTATACTGAAAACACCTATTTCTTTTTCGCGCATTAAGTTTATTTCATCTGCAGAAAGATAGTTGCGCAATATTTCATCGGGCAGAATAATTGTTTTCACTTTGTTGATGATTTCATTTTTAAAACCGGCTTTTTTAATTATCTGCAAATAATTGTACTGCTGAACAGCACCTGCAACACAGCCCGCATACATTTCAGCAGATTTCTTTAATCCGGCAGGCAATTCCCCTTTGATAACAATATCCGAAACACAGAAATGACCACCCGGTTTTAAAATTCTATAAATCTCGGCAAATGCTTTTTCTTTATCGGGAACAAGATTCAAAACGCAGTTGCTTACAACTACATCTGCGCTATTTTCTTCGAGCGGCATATTTTCAATTTCCGCAAGATGAAATTTTACATTTGTGTAACCTAGTTTTTCTTTATTCCTGTTTGCTTTTTCAACCATTTCGGGCGTCATATCAATTCCAATAACTTTACCTTCGTCTCCTACGAATGCTCTGGCTACAAAAACATCATTTCCGGCACCGCTGCCTAAATCAACTACTGTATTTCCTTTTTGGATTGCAGCAAATTCAGTCGGCAGACCACAGCCCAGCCCAAGATCAGCTTCGGGGACATAACCGGGCAAATTTGTATAGTCATCTTTCATAATTGTATAATCAATAATTTTAGATGATGTTGAACATCCGCACCCGCAGCCTTTATTTTGTTTCTTTGCAATGTCGCCATATTTTTCTTTTACTATCTCTTTTACTTCTTGCTCGTTCTGCATGACCTTTTGCACTCCTTATTAATATCATTAAAATATTTTTGTAATTGTTCATAAACATCTTTTATTGAATCCGTATTGATGCAATAGCATGTTTTCGGTCCGTCTATTTCCCCTTTTATCAGGTTAACCCGTTTCAATTCTTTTAAGTGCTGGGATACTGTTGCCTGGGCAAGAGGGAGTAGATCAACAATTTCCCCGCACATGCAAACGTCCATTGATGCAAGGATTTTAAGTATTTTTATTCGCGCCGGATGAGAAAGTGCTTTTGCCAAATCAGCAAGCTGTATTTCATCACGTGTAAATTCTTCTATTTTAGGGGCAGACATATAATTCCTTTATCGTTCATCGTAAATATACGATAAAGAATCACCGCTTGTCAAATATTTCTGATAGAAATTAAAATGTTTATTATTTTTTAGGGCAAGCGAAAATTTTGGAGACCGGTTTAACGAACCAGGCGGCGGACTTAG
>DAIEQP010000207.1 GCA_027347805.1 Ignavibacteria bacterium
CCTGAAGGAACAGAAAATACATCTCAACCAACAGGCTATATTGATGTTATGGCAGATCATCTTGTAATTCTAAGTCATTCTGAAACGCCTCCATTTCCTATTGAAGATAATATTGATGCGCACGAAGATCTTAGATTAAAATATAGATATCTGGATCTTCGCCGTTCAGAAATGCAAAAAAGTCTTTTACTAAGACATAAAATGTATCTAATTACTAGAAAATATTTTGATGAAAATGGTTTTGTTGAAGTAGAGACCCCGATTTTAATGAAGAGTACTCCTGAAGGTGCTCGGGATTTTCTTGTTCCCAGCAGAATGCACAAAGGTAAATTCTATGCGTTACCTCAGTCACCTCAAACATATAAACAAATATTAATGGTTGCTGGTCTAGATAGATATTTTCAGATTGTAAAATGTTTCAGAGATGAAGATCTTCGTGCCGATAGACAATATGAATTCACGCAAATAGATGTTGAAATGTCTTTTGTTGATGTTGATGATATATTTGAAATTGTTGAAGGTTTGATGAAAGTTTTTTACAAAGAAGTTTTAGATTCTGAATTACAATTACCTATACCAAGACTCAGTTATAATGATGCGATGGAAAAATATGGCAGCGATAAACCGGATCTCCGTTTCGGTTTAGAAATGGTTACTCTAAATAATGTTTTTGCAAAATCTGAATTCCGCGTATTTAAAGAAGCCCTTGAAAACAAAGGTATTGTAACAGGATTAGTTGCTTCAGGATGCGGAGATTATACCAGGAATCAGCTCGATTTACTCACTGATTTTGCTAAAAAACATGGTGCCGGTGGATTAATCTGGATGCGAGTAAAAGAAAATGAACTTGAAGCCCCGATAGCAAAATTTTTAACAGAGAATGAAAAGAAAGATTTAGTTGAAAAATTAAATGCTAAACCTGGTGACCTGCTTTTATTGCTAAGTGGTAATAAAAAGAAAACTCTTTCAATAATGGGTAACATCCGATTAGAAATGGCAAGAAGGATGAACTTAGTAAATGAAAATTCAAAATCCGCATTATTGTGGGTAACAGATTTTCCTCTATTTGAATGGGATGATGAATCAAAAAGATTTTATGCAATGCATCATCCATTTACTTCACCTAAAATCGAAGACATACCTTTGATGGAATCAAATCCTGAAGAAGTTCGTGCCCGTGCATACGATTTAGTTCTTAATGGAAACGAAATAGCTGGTGGTAGTATAAGAATTCATGATTCTCAATTACAGGCTAAAATGTTCAAATCGCTAGGTATCTCAGATGAAGATGCTAAAGAAAAATTCGGCTTTTTAATGGGTGCCTTTAAATTTGGAGCACCGCCTCATGGAGGAATTGCATTCGGATTTGACAGACTTGCAATGCTTTTCGCTGGTAAACATTCAATAAGAGATATAATTGCTTTCCCTAAAACTTCCAGTGGGATGTCATTGATGGACGATTCTCCCTCACACGTTGAAGAAGGTCAATTAAAAGAATTACATATTAAAATCAGATAGCATTATACCCCCCCCAATATTACCCGTAGAAATTACCGATGCGAGTTAAATCTACCTTAATTCGCTCGGTATTTTTTTTCGAGTTTACCCCCGCAAACTAGAAATTTGCTGTTTTTTACAATTTTTCCCGCACATTTTAATGTGGTCCGATATTTGCAATTATTATATTCAAAAATATTTGGATTTTTAGTCAAAAGGAAAAATTTACTGATTTTCTAGTGGAGAACAAAATTGGGCCAACAGCAACTTCTATTAATTGTTTTAGGAATTATTATTGTTGGTATTGCCATTTTTGTAGGAATTGACCTCTTCAGATCACATGCAATTGAAAGTAAAAGAGCAATAATTACGAACGAATTAGTTAACCTGGCTGCCTTAGCACAGCAATATTATCTCAAACCGACTTCACTTGGCGGTGGCGGTAGAAAGTTTACCGGTTGGGCAGTTCCTCCTGAACTTGCTTCAACTTCAGCAGGGCATTATACCGCTCAAACTAATCAGGATAGTGTTGTTGTTGTGGGTGTAGGTAATGAAGTGGTCCAGAATAACGATTCATTAAAAATTCAGATAAATATAAAACCAACATCAGTAAAAACAATTATTATAAACTAACAAAAGGAGAAAGCAATGGGTCAACAGCAATTATTACTCATCGTATTAGGCGTTATCATCGTAGGTATCGCAGTAGTAGTAGGAATCAATGTATTCACAGCATCAAGTTCACAAGCAAATAGAGATGCAGTGATAGCAGATTTAACAAACTTAGCATCATTATCACAGCAGTTTTATAGAAAACCAACAGCACTTGGTGGTGGTGGAAATACATTTACAGGATGGACAGTTCCAGCAACAATAGATACAACAGGAAACGGAGTATATACAGCAACAGTAGCAGCACAATCAGTTACTCTGGTTGGAACAGGAAATGAAAAAGGAAATAACGGAACAGGTAAAGTTCAAGTAACAATGGTAGTTGGTCCGGACAGAATCACATCGACTACAATTAATAATTAATTTTTACTACTATTTTTGTTAAATTGAAAGCCGATAGTAAAAGCTATCGGCTTTTTTTATTAATTTAAGTTGGAATATGATTGAAGTAAGATTTTCAGCTATTAAAAATAACGGTCAGATTTTAAGCGGTTCTTTAACCGAAGAGAATTTTTCAATAGCTAAAAAGAAGATACACAAACTAGCTGAGAAAAATCAGTTAAAGATTCGCTCAATTGAAAAGAAAGTTTCCTTCCTTTATAAAATAAGAAAAGGAAATGAAAAGCCTATTCTTGGAGAGCAAAGGGCATTTAGCAAAGAAGAAGTTAGTAATGCTTTAAGAAAATTGGGGTATGAAGTAATTTCTATTAACCGGAAACTTATAGAATTCAATTCAAAACCGCCGCAGCAAGAAATTGTATCTTATGTTAAAATTAGTGCTGAATTACTTGATCAAAAATTGCCTTACTCAGAAATAATGACCCTTTTGATTAATGATATTCAAAATAAAACACTTAAAGAAGCATTAAAACAGATTAATAATGATCTTAAAAAAGGTGGCGACAGCGAGACAGTATTTCTTCGTTATCAATCTGTTTTTGGAAAGTTTACTGCCTACATGTTAGGATTAGCTTCAAAAAGCGGTAATATGGCAGAAATTTATAAGGCGACAGCTAAGTTTTTAGAGAGAAGACAAGAATTTCGGAAAAACATGAAAAGCGCGCTTGTAACACCTTTTGTTACAATTTTTATTTTGTTCCTCGCTGTGATTTTTTATGTCGGATATATTTTCCCTGAAACAGCAAAATTATTTGTGAAATTTAAAATTCAGTTACCGCCGATGACAGCAACTACATTAGTTATCAGCGACTTTTTGATGAACAATCTTTTACTTGTTTTCATTGCAATGATCCTTCCTCCTTTAGCTTTTATTCAGTTCGTAAAAACTAAACAAGGGAAAATGATCAAAGATAAATACATTCTAAAACTTCCGATTATGGGTTCATTAATTCATAAAACATGTATCGAAGTTTTTTGCCGCGTATTCTATACGTTATACAGTGGATCGGCAGAAAGTATTGAACCAATACGTATTGCTGCTGAAGCAACTGGGAACGATTATTTTGAACATAGAATAAAAAATATAGCAATCCCAATGATGATAAAAAGGGGAGTTGGTATTACTGAAGCTTTTGAAGCAAGTGGTGTTTTTACAGAAACAGCAATCTCAAGATTTCATTCAGGAGAAGAAACCGGTACAATCAAAAACACTGCTTTACAACTTGCTAATTATTATGAGAGCGAAACAGTGTATCGATTGAAAAATATTATAGAAATGATTCAGGTATTTATTGCCATGATTATTATGATTGTGATGATTGGATTAACGTTGATTTCTGCTGAGACAGCTACTATTAGTCCCAAACCACCAGTAATGAATTAGAGGAATGAAATGTTAGAAGCCCAACTTGAAATGACCGATAAGATTGGCTACTTGTTGCTTAAGAAGGGGATTATTGATCATAAAATTTTAGAGCAGGCATTAAAAATAAAAGATAGTGATCAAACTAAACTAAAGAGAAATCTTGCTCAGATTTTGGTTGATGAATTTAAATTTGATCACGATTTAATTTTTAGAGAAGTATCTGTTCTTTATGCATTTAAAGAGTTAAATGTTAGAATTGAAGACCTGCCGGATGAAAGAATAGCTGAAATTAAGAATATGCTTACTAAACAGGGTGATGAAGTAAAAAAAATGTTGCTTGATCATCGTGTAATCCCATTCAAGTTTGATGAAAAAATAAAAGATAAACTTATAATTGCTGCAGTTGATCCGACCGATAGAAATCTTGCAAAGATTGCATATACACTTAATGCCAAAAAATTTGAAATAAATTATATAAGAAAAAAAGATTATGAAAAATTAATTGGCTTTTTTGTATCAACAGAAAATGAATACCTAAAAATGGTTCAGGAATCGACCGAAGAATTTCATGTGCAGCAGGAAGAAACTTCGGTTAATGAAGAAGAACTTGATGCTGAAATTAATAAAAGCGCCTTAATAAATTTAATTGAAGCAGCTCTTGTTGAAGGAACCAGAAAAGGTGTTAGCGATATTCACCTTATTCCAAGATCCGGGAATAAAACCGAAATACATTTTAGGCTTGATGGTAAACTTGCTCTGTGGCATACACAGGATAATACTTTGCCCGAAGCTGTAATGGCTGTTGTTAAAGATCGTTCTAAAGGTATGGATAGGTTCGAAAGAGAAAAAGCACAAGATGGTTTTATTCAAAGAGAAATAGATGGACATATCATTCGTTTCCGTGTTTCTGTTTTACCAACAGTTGGAACAGAACTTAAAAATAAGTTTGAAAGCATCGTAATAAGAATTCTTGATGATAGAAAAGTTATAAAAGATTTAAGTAAACTTGGATTGACTGGTTACTCTAACCAGGCATTTGTAAAAGCAATTTCTCAACCGCAGGGAATGATTATTCTAACCGGCCCTACAGGAAGTGGGAAATCAACAACTCTAATTGCTGCACTTTATCAGGTTATCAACCCGACTAAAAATGTTTTAACGGTTGAAGATCCTGTTGAATATGTTATTGAAGGTGCGCGACAGTTGAAGATTGGCCATAAGATGAATTTTGAACAAGCGATTAGAGCAATTCTCCGTCACGATCCAGACATTGTATTAGTTGGTGAAATGCGTGATAAAGAAACAGCTGAAACTGCAATCAAGCTGGCGAATACAGGACACTTAACATTTTCCACACTTCATACAAATGATGCGCCGAGTGCCGTTGCCCGTTTATATAAAATGGGTGTTGAGCCATTTTTAATTGCTTATGCAATCAACATAATTGTTGCTCAGCGTTTAATTAGAAAATTGTGTGAGTTCTGTAAGAAAAAAGTACCAAACCCTGAAGAATACATAACATCAATGGGTTTGGATTTAAAGGAATGGGCAGGAATTACTTTGTATGAATCTGTTGGTTGTGATAAATGTAATGGAACCGGATATAAAGGAAGAATGGCTATTCATGAAGCATTGTATTTTACAAAAGACCTTAGAAGAATAATTGTTCATTCTGGTGATGAAGTTGATGAAGAAGCTATTCGAACACAGGCAAGAAAAGATGGCACGGCCAGTTTAAGAGATTCCGGTTTTGAAAAAGCTAAGTTGGGTCTTACTTCAATTCATGAAGTAATTGGCGCTACTATGGAAGATTAGTTTAACAATACTATATAAGCACGATTCGTATATCTTTTTTATATTTAAATAGGTATTGTGTCCCAAACATTTAAATAATAAACTGGAAATCTTTGATGGTAAATGACGCAAAACAAATCTTGCTAGCATACGCTTCAAAAATTCCCTCAACAATATTAGGCCCTGAAAGAGTCCGTTATATTATGGAACACATTAACGAACTTACAACTGAACAGCGGCTCCTCTTATTGCAACTAATGAATTTTATTCTAGCAACAATGATAGACCGAAATGCTTCCGATTTGGAACTTGGAGGATTTGGTGCTCAGAATAATATTTGGTTCAGAGTTCATGGAAAAAAAGATAGAGTTCAGGATTTACCGCAATTTTCTGAAGACGAAGCTTCTACTCTTATAGTTGCTTTATTAAACAGAAACCAGATGAACGTTTTACTTGAAAAACGAAATCTGGATTTCAGTTATATGTTTAAGTATGACAAAATTCAGAAACACCTCAGATTTAGATGCGATGCTTATTTTGATCTTGATAGTCTTACACTTAATATGCGTGCAATTCAAGCTGTTGTTCGCCCATTGGAATCATTAGACTTCCATCCGTTTGCAGTCAAATCAATGAGCCATAATTATATTAAGTTTGGACTCTCACTTGTGACTGGTATCACCGGATCTAGTAAATCTACTACACTTGATGCGATAATAGATTATCATAACGATTCAGATCCATGTCATATTGTAATTATTGCTTCACCAATCGAGTTTGTTCATCGGTCCAGGAAAGCTATAATTAAGCATAGAGAGGTTGGAAGGGATGTCCCTTCATTTAAAGATGGTGTAATTCAATCTCTTCGTCAGGATCCGGATATAATTGTAATCGGTGAAATGAGAGACCCTGAAACTATTCTTGCAGCATTGGAAGTAACTGATACAGGTCATAAAGTATTTTCAACATTACATACTTCGAGTGCCGTT
>DAIEQP010000224.1 GCA_027347805.1 Ignavibacteria bacterium
AATTTATCTTTTGTCTGGTTTGATTGTTTTAATTCCTCCGCATATTCTTTGACCATCTCTTCGCTTCTCTGTCTCTCAATATTTTCAAGTATCAATTGATCGTTCAGCTTTTCAAGTTCAACTTTTCTTTCTTCTATTGTGCGGATTCTTCTTTTGTATGTAAATACAAAAAGCAGGATTATAACTGCAGCCGCAGATAATCTGAATAACCATGTCTGCCAGAAAGGTGGAATTACGGTAATCTTTAAAGAAAGTCCTTTTACATTCCATACACCGGAATTATTTGAAGCTTTAATTCGAAGGATATAATTACCCGGTGCCAGGTTTGCGTATGTAGCAAACTTCCTATTGTCTACATAATTCCAGCCCGATTCCAATCCTTCAAGATAATAAGCGTACTTATTGTTTTTAGGCGAAGAGTAATGAAGCGCTGCAAATGCAAAAGTAACAACACTGTGTTTATATGAAAGTGTTATACTGTTTGTTTCTGTTATTGCATTATCCAAAACAACAAGCCCGTCAATCTCCTTTCCAATCTGAACAGGTTTATTGAATATTGTAAAATCTGTAAGAACAACCGGCGGAATGTTTGTATCGTTTTTGATTTCGTCTGGATTAAAAATTGTAAATCCCTGGTTGCCTCCAAAAATCATTTCACCAGTTTTTCTCTGGAAGAATGAATTCAGATAAAACTCATCGCTGAGCAGTCCATTATCTTCATTATAGTTGATGAATAATTCTTTTGAAACATCAAATTTTGAAAGTCCCCGGTTAGTACTTAACCAAAGTTTCCCCTCTTTATCTTCAAGAATTCCCTGAATATTATTGTCCGGCAAACCATCTTCTTTCGAATAACGGATGAATTTAACATTCTTTACATCACCATTCTTCCAAATCATTTTATTCAAGCCAAGTGTAGTACCAACCCAGAAGTTTCCGATTTTGTCTTCATAAAGGGAGAACGCATTATTAGAACTGAGGCTTGTAGAATCGTTTGGGTCATTTTGAAATTTTATAAATTCATTTTTACGTCTGTCGAATAAATTTAATCCATGGTCTGTGCCAATCCATATATTCCCTTTTTTATCTTCAAAAATTCTTCTGACTGTACTATTGCTGATTCCATTTGGAACGTTGGGATCATACACAAAATTTTTAAGAGATTTGTTCTTAGGATTAAATACATAAAGGCCCTGGCTGTAAGTGCCAATATATATTTCACCGGATGAACTCTGTGTAATTGTGAATATTGCAACAGGTGCCGCAGTTGAGGTTTCTATTACCGGATATCCCTGCGGATGGATAAATGTTTTTGTCTTGATGTCAAAATATTCAAGACCGGACTGGGTGCCGATCCAAAGAAGTTCATTCTTATCAATTAATAAGCAATAGGTAAGGTTGTCGTTTAGTGAGTTAGGATTTTTATTATCATGAACAAATCTTGTAAAGGAATTACTTTTCAATCCGGGATCAAATCTGTTAATGCCTCCGCCATATGTATTAATCCATAAGATTCCATTTTTATCCTCAGCAATTCCATAAACATTATTATTGCTAAGGCTTTTTTCGATGCCGGGCATAAAAGTATAGTTATTGAACTGCAGTTTTCTGAAATCTAATTTAGTAACACCGCCCCCGGCAGTTCCGATCCAGAGAATACCAAAATTATCTTCAAGCAATGAATAAACAACAGCTTTGCCAAGATTTATTTTATTATTTGGATTATCTACATACTGTGTAAATCTGCCTGTTTTTTTATCAAACCTGAATAATCCGCCCCGGGTTGGACATACCCAGAAGTTTCCATGGCTGTCTTCCAGTATTACTCTTATAGATTGATTTGTTGAATTGAAATTCTGATTCTGGTATAGAATCATTTTATCTGAGGCTTCATCATATTTATATAATCCAAGTGTTGAGCCGAACCAAAGTGTATTTGCATTATCGAGAATTATATTTCCATTAGTTGAAATTGTTCTGAGGTAATGAACAAATTTATTCCCCTTCGCATCATATCTATCAACACCATACCCAGATCCAATCCAGATATTTCCTTTCGCATCTTTTCCAAGAGAAGTTACATAATCAGTCAGAATTGAATTTGCATCCTGGTAATTATTCCGGAAGTGAGTGAATTTTTCTTTTACAGGATCGAATCGATCAAGACCTGATTCTGTTGCAATCCAAAGATTACCATTTTCATCAAAGATTAAGTCTCTTACATAATCACTTATTATTGAATTTTGTTTTTTGGGATCTGATATATATCTCTTAAATGAATCGGTACTTCTGTTATACTTGTTTAAACCTCCGCCCAAAGAACCGAACCAAAGGTTCCCATATTTATCTTCGCACATCGCCTGGAAATGCTGTCCGCTGAGTGAGGTTGAATCGGAAGGTGTGGTTTTATAAACTTTAAATGAGTATCCATCGAACCTATTTATTCCATCAAAGGTGCCTAACCACAAAAACCGTCTGTGGTCCTGTAAAATTTTTACTACTGAATTTTGTGAGAGGCCGTCTTTGGAAGTTAAACTTTCTGTAGATATGCTTAGCGGCTGTGCGAGCAGGCTGCAGCCCGCAGTAATAATAAGGATAAATATTCGGCTAAGATTCTTCATTGATTCAAACCTGGTAATTACACAACTGAATTGAGATTAATTTTTTTTCACATTGTGCAATGCATAAACAAATCTTGCCCAAGCTATAAAGCACTTTTATCTATATAAATTAATACTTAGAAATTAATTGTCCCAATCCAATTTTAAAAAGTCTATTTGATGTTATTATCGAATTTTTACGCTTATTTTATAGCTTTTCAGGAAATGCATAATACCCTTCCCGCTTATAATGGTCTCTCCTGCTCTTTTTTGTTCCCCAAGTCATTTAAAGCAAAAAAGCCCGAATCTTTAGCAGATTCGGGCTTAATAGGAATGATTTCAGGTTATTTCAGTTCGCGTAATTTTCTGTAAGCTGTAAATTTTGCAGCAGCAAGTGTTTCGCGATTAACCTTTTCAGTAATTCTTCCTCTTGTGATATCTTCCACCATCAGATAGCCACTCATTATCAGCAGCTGAAGAACCATGTTGTTTACAGTTGTTTCAATACTGTAACCTTCGGCAATATAAAGTTTATTAGCATCCTCATAAAAATCATTTGCACATTCAGGGTTGTTTGGAAGACTCATCAGTTGTTCAAATGTTTCGCTAAATGAATTCAGCTCAATATTTATATTCGGAGTAATTAACAGCGGGCTGAATTCTTTTGCCGGATCAACCTGCTGAAATCCCTTTATTCCCGAAAGATCAATTTCAGTTTTCAGATCATCAATTCTCACAAATTTTGCTTTGCGCATCTGTTCCATTTGGAATAGCACAAAATTATAACGGCAGACTTCGCTGTTATATTTATATCCTTCAAATATGTGATTATACTTTTCGTAAACTAATTTGGATACAAGATTTTTGTTCTCATTTATATCGTTTCTAAAGATGCGGACTTCCTGTATCATCAGTTTCATATCTTCGGCTGCGGCCTGCGGACCTGTAATTTCCTTCCCTTTTCTTCCAAGATCCGTCGATAAAATTCCAAGACGAATATGTTTTCCCTTTCCGCTCCCTTCCTTACCGCCTTTCAGAATATCAACGAGATATTTTCTTGATTCAATCTGTCCTTCTTCAGCGATAAACGGCTGCCCTGCAGGTGTGCTAGCAAGAGCATTATAAATCTGGCTGAATATTTCACGATCAAGGAATACTTCAGTTTTAACATCAACAGATTTAGTTGGGTCTTCAGGATCAGGTGAAGAACTTAATGTAGACGCAATAAATTTGTTTTTAATGATATCAAAACTAACTCTTGTAATCTTGTAAGCATTTTTCTTCATCTTGAACGATTTGCCTACAAAAATTTTATTTACAACATCTTCAATATCAATTTTATCAATCATTTTATATGATGCACACAAATACATTTTATTTGTACGATCATCTTTTTCCCAGTTCAAAATATCATCGATGTAATTTCCATGTTTATCCATTACCTCAACAATATTTTTATCGCCGGTGTATCTTAGCAATGTTCTTTGAAGATGCGGAGTATCAGCGCTAGTAGCTTTTTCCATTCTTTCGCCATGCGAATCCCTGTAAAGCAAAAAGTTTTCAGGATTTTCATAACGTGTAATACCAGCTTCAGCGCGTGCAAAGTTGCTTGCAGTAAGCATTATATCAATTTTGAAAGGCATTGAAATATCACACAAGCCGCTTATTGTGCTTCTCGAATTCAAATCTTCGACGTTACTATCGGCCGCGCTGGCAAATAATGAATAATAATTTTTGATAAAATCAGGATCAAAATCTGTAACGCGGGAGAAATCACCTACTTCAGTTCCCACACCGTAAAGTTCGCCATGCTGATCTGCAAAAATGAAGAACATATCTCCGGCAATAAGTTTAATTGATCTTATACCGGGCAGATCGTTTTTCATCCATTTCAGCATCATAGCAGCAAGCATTTCAGATTTTCCAACTCCGCTGTCACCATCAACCTGGACAACGAACATACTTCCATCCTCTTCTTCAACGGCAAACAATGAACCGTGAATTGGAATACCTCCCATGTCTTTTACCTTTTCATTCAGCATTGTAAGCCACGGCTTCTTAATGTTGCCGAAGTAATCCACTTCCTTTTTCAGAGGAGTAACAAGAGTTTTAATTTTTCCGTTTGGACCATTCAAATCGAAGTAGCCGATTTGCGGGAATGATATAACTTTTTCAGGCGCACCATAGAACAAAATTATATCGGGGACAAACTTTTTCACATCCTCAAGCGTAACTTCGTCTGCTTGAATCAAACGATAATTATCGGTCAGGTATTTCAAATATGTTTTCTGGAATACATACAAAACTTTTACAAGTCCATGCTGAATAATTTTGCAGCGATAATCATTTTCATCCATATTCTGAATGAACTTTTCCATTCTCCGTCCAAAGAAAACAGACTGAGGTTTCACATCCATACTCTTGATATATTCATGCGGTTCTGAGTAATCTCTCTCTTCCAATGTAGAGTCGGATCTGTCAGCTTTGTGAGCAGGATAAACTCTTTTCTTGGAATCCGTGGCAATTCTCGTATGCGTCTGAACAGTCTGTTCTAATCCTATTACGCCGCACTTTATCATAACCTGATTAACCCAGTCAATTGTGGAATCACCTGTCGATGGTTTTTCAAAATCTTTATGGAGTGTAATTCCATGCTGAATCATTTCGTTAAGACTGGAATTCTGCTGACGGAATTTGCTTTCAACAAATTTTATCAGTGTATAATTATACTTGTCATAGTATTCAGTTGATTTTGTCTGGTTCATCAGCTTAATTAAGAATAATGATACCTCGCGGGCTTCATCGTTCAGCTCATCCTGAGTTATCTTGTGCTGGCTGACTGACAATACATTATTTGTAATCTCATCAAGTTCTTTTTCAAGAATTGTATGAATGAAGTTTTCGATAAATAATTGCACTTCACCTTCGCCAATTGAATCAATTTTTTCGGCGAACAAATCTAGTTTAGTTTTGAGCAGTTTTTGGTAAAGATTATCACGCTTACTTAAATACAGCCTCATCAGTTTTTCGTTTATCGTACTTCCGCCGAAAATAAATTTATGAATATTGGCAGAGATTGCACCGTCCAATTTTGATCCGAATAATTTTGGTACAGCTGCATCTGTTGTTTTTGCCGCATATGAATTAACGTAATTAACAAGATTTATTTCTTTACATGGCTTGCCAATTATTTCTTCAAACTGTTCAATGGTTGTATCAACAAGTTCCTTGAATGTTGGTTCTGAACCAATCATACCAAATGGTAAATTAAAATGAAGCAGCAACTCTTCAATAAATTTCTTGAGAATCCGGTTCATACCTTCGAGTTTGGCTTTATCGCCTGAAGGATTTTCAGAGGCATTCAATGCTAATATTTTAACTTTTGCATCGGAGAAGAGAATTCTTTCCATTTCGATAAGAATTTCCTTCATTATATTCTTTTCATCAGGGTCGTCAAGAATGTAACTGTTCGGCTGAAATTCCAGTTTATTGCTGATATACTTTAGAATTGTCGCCTTGCCGTATTTTGCTATAACGGAATTAAAATCAAGATGTTTTATTAATGGAATATTTTTGTAAATCTGTGGCAATAAGTTTTCATAAATCTTTGTGAAAGCTTTGCTGCTGATAAAAGATTTCAAATCTGTACAGCTTCCAATATTTTCATAAAACTCAAATACAGAATTCTGCGATCCGCGGATAGTATTAATTGTAACACCCGAATCTTTCGGAAATGCGTGGTAAAGAGTCATGATGTTACTTATTGTTAAACTGTTTCTGAGAGTTTTTTTCAAATTTTTAATTACTACATAATCTTCAATCACTTTTTCGACAAGTTCAAGATCAGACTTAGTTCTGAATATTTCATTCAAAATTACATCAGCACGTTTTTCCTTATTATCCGGATTTGATTTCGCATCATAGAACAGCTTCCAGTATTTAAGAACAATTGTTAATGAATTATCAAATTCCTGTGCGAATATTTCATAACTTTGATCGGAACCATCCAGATAACCGCCTAACGAGAATCTTAAGAAACCTGTCTGATAAGGCAGAACTGAAATTCCTCTCTGTTCAGCCAGTTTCTGAGCAAACTTTTCCAAATCCTGAAATGAAAAGAAGTCTTTCAACAATAAATTGAAAAGATATGAGCCGTCAGATTCCAGAACGTCGCAATAATTTTCTGCTTCTTCTCTCTTTATTACCTCTCTTGCCTTTTCCTTAATGAGTTTTAATCTGCGATTACATTCTCTTCTGAATAATTTATTCACCCTGAAATTATTTATTTCTTTTACAAAGTGATCCTGGTAATAGATATAAAAAGGTTCTCCTTTATATTTGAAATCATCCGGCAGGCCCAGAACATCAAGTTTATCAAGGGAAACAAGTTCGTCAAGCAATACAATATGAAGCGGGCTTCCTTCGAATGGAGAAAATCTTTTTATTGAGCTGCCTTTTGTGTTCGTCTCAGATTTTCTTTCAGAGTAGCTTATAAGTTCATCAATAATATATTTTTCGATGAGAGATTTGATTTTAAATCTGCTGGCATCTTTCGGCAGTTCTGATTCAAGACTGTCTTTTATTTTTTTCGATAATTGTGCAACTTCAATTGTGTTAACAAGCATATATAGAGAATTAGTATTTCCCTTTTCAATACTGTTCTGTTTTTTGGCATATGCAATAACATCTTTTCTTGCAGGCGTAGCAATCAACGAACCTAATCTGTTTCCTGTTGCGCCAAGATTTTTTGTAGTTGATAAAGAAGAAACAATACTTATGTTTGGCAATGAACTAATATTGTTCATTACGTAACGGGAAATTGTTCTCCACTTCGGTTCGTCTGGGTCATCAATTTTTATTGCATCGCTGTAAGCTTCGTCGAGCAATAAAGTAATTTTATTGTTATTCAGAAACTTCAGGAATTTAATCAGAGCCGGGTTATTAAAATCAGTATAACCGGATGGATTAGATGGATCATTTATTATTATAGTTAAGTTTTCGCAGAATCGATCCCACAGATTTCCGGTATCATCGAACAACTGGAAAGTACTCTTCATTCTGTTCAATCTGTGATGAAGTCTTTCAAAATCAATTCTCTTATCATTTGTCAATCCAACTTCAAGGTCAAATGGATTTATATCAAATCTGTCTACCGGGAATAAATCCTTATACTCCCACGAAGCATCGGTGTTGAACAATATATAGGGCTTAATAATGGAATGAAACAATATGTCTCTGATGATCATCTGAACATCATCAGCAATTGTAGTAATATCCAGGTTGCTTAAACTGCTTATGAATTCCTTGATTACTTTTTGTTCTTCAGGGGATTTTTTCTGATATGCGTCGTTAATTCCAATATCAATCAAAAAATTTGTAAATCTTCCTTTATTGTTCGATTCATTTTCCACCTTGGTGATATATGCTTTGTATTTTTCCAAAAATAAGTTGATGCCAAAGTTTTTATGGAAATGATTCTTTAAAGTTCTCTGATAGTTATTTGGAATAATATCAATAATCGTTTTGCATTTTTGAACAATCTTCGGGTCAATTGGCTTAAGCACTCTTTGAAGCAGATATTCGCCGTAAGTTCTTAACTGTCCTCTTCCGCCGCCTTCAACAATTGTTGCAATGTTTACCTGTTCAATGTTTGAATAAAAATATGATTTCGTACGCGTTTCAAATTCATGAATCAATTCTTTGTTCGTACTCTGCAGTCTTTGAGGATCTTTACAATCTTGTATCATGACTATATAATCATGAAGTTTTGTAATTGCATATTTATCTTTTATAATCTGGCGCGCATAGTCATTGAATTTGAAAAGAGTAATATCTTTTTTCAGATTATTTGTATCACCGAGCTGTTCTTTTTTGAATTCATTTAATTCTTCTTCGTAATCTGCAATTTTCCTTTTTGAACATAAACGGAACTTCTCCAGATTTTCGTCATTAACTTTGTCGAGAATCAATCTCAGATTAAGTTGTGTATTAGCAAGTGCACCAAGCTTTTTCGTATGCACTTTATTAAGTGTGTTAATTATTTTGTTATGAAAAGCAAACACAAGAGATGTATTTGTGCTTCTTGATTCAGGAGAATCATCAACAATTACAAGTCGGGTTAAATAAGGGAACCATTTAGCATTATTGAAAATGTTCTTACGCATGTTCCTTGCTTTAATCACGAATATGCTTGTCATGTCATTTTTAATCTGCTCATAAAGTGAATCAGAATCTTCAAAGTCGATTACCTTAACATCCTTGGAATTGAACATTTCTCCGGCAACGAGATCGATAACGGTTGTAGCACTTCCGCCAACCACTGTTCTTATAAATCCATTCAACCCCTTGAAGTTAACTGTTAATTCAGTTCTCAAAAGAAAATCTGTTCTTTCGGGATTTGTAGTATAATGTGTGCTCTGAATAATCATTTGTTCGAGCACATCCATAAAATAATTCCACTGTGTTTCTTCTATATCACCATTAACACCAATTACATCTCTAAATTTTCTTAACTCACCAACATCTTCGCCGAGAACAAGTTTATACATAAGATTAATTTGTTCTTCAGTAACAGGGGGCGTTCCAATTGAAAAATCATGAGTCTTTAAAATATTGCCCGACTGCTTTTTAGTTTTTTCATCCACAAGTTCAGTATCAATCAATGATGTGAGCTTCTGTGTGAACTGAAGTCTTTTTGCTGTATACTGATAGGCTTTTGAATCCTCATGGGGAAAAAGCATCAATGAAACAGCTGTATAACCTGGAATAAGTTCCTTTAATTCAAGAAGATTCTTCTCGATTTCGGTTTTTTGTCTGGCAGGATCATCCGGCTCTTCGCAGCACAGCTTAACGAAGTTTTTCAAATTATCGAAAATATGTCTAGGAAGAAAATTTTCTGATCTCTCGCCTAATTGTGAATAAAGGTTTATAAAATCCCTGGCATCTGACTGCAGATTTACAATTGGTTTTCCTGGTAATTGCATAATATTATCTATTATTTATTATTAATTCTTGTTTTTATTCCACCATCGAATCTTCGATGGACATCATCAAAAATTTTGGATAAAAGAATCTATGGCGGAATTTAAATATTTCTCGGAATTAGTACTTAATGTAAAAAAATTAGGTGATAGAGTCTAGAATACACAAAAATAATTACGGTATCCTGGTCACAATACCTCAACAATTAAATAACACAGATATTTACCCCTAAGTTCATGAACTTTTCAAGTTGAAAATCTTTTTTTGTTACAATGATATTTATTGCCTGTTATTGAATAATTATTATATATTTGGGGTGTATTAGCGAAATTCAATTAGTGATTTTCGCTAAGAGTGGCAACACTCAATTATTAAGCAACAATTGACAGTTTCCTTGAAAGAGATTTTCGGTTCACCGTTTCATCTTCAAGCTCTGTTCAATTAGTTATTTTTCACAATCATTAAGGAGCATCTGTAATGTCAGAGCGCGTTCAAGGAACTGTTAAGTGGTTTAATAGTTCTAAAGGTTTTGGCTTCATTCAACAACCAGGCGGCGAAGATGTATTCGTTCACTTCAAAGCTATTGTTGCTGATGGATACCGCTCATTAGAAGAAGGACAAAAAGTTGAGTTCTCTATTACTCAAGGTCAAAAAGGTCCTCAAGCTAGTGATGTAAAAGTTATTCGTTAATCGAATTTCCTTTTAACAAAAAAGCTCCTTTAATGGAGCTTTTTTGTTTTAAACCGAATAAACATTTTTAAATTCTTTCGTGCATCAAACAATCCTTTTTTGTAATTAGTAATAACAATTCTGTAAAATTTAGGACAATATATACAGGCATAAACATGAAAAATTCATTCAACACCAGTTACTTCAGATCAATAATCAACTCAGTATTTTTATTTCTTTTTTTGTTTTTACTTAATGGAATAACATTGGCAAATATATGCAAACCAAACAGCTTGGTTCATGAATATGTCAATTTATACCCCGATACTGTTTCTGAAAATCCTATTAGACCAGAACATGTTGAATTAAACCTGCCGAACAATGCAGCAATGATAGAATGGTGTCAAAAGAATCTTGGGTTTAAGATACTTCGTCAGGGCCCCGCGCCCTCTTTTAACTCATTCGTTGCAGATTCGTCTCAGCATATGTTGTTTGAATTACAAAACATCAGTGATTCACCTTACTTTGATTTTGCAAATGTTCATCATATGTCTCTTCACTTTGCATTTGTTGTTGCTGATCTTGAAAAAACAAGTGAGCGGCTTTTGCAGGCAGGATGTAAAGTTGCTGAAGCTTTTAAAACAAGTAATTCAGGAGATAAAGTTATTACATTAAGAGATCCCTGGAATCTGCCTATACAATTTATTCAGCGCACAAAACCGATGATTGCATTTAGCGAAATGAGATTTGAACATCTCGCAATAAATGTTGATGATCCCGTTTCAGTTGCTAAATGGTTCGTTGACAATCTTGGTATGAAGCTGATTAAGCAAGGCGGCGCCCCATCTTTTGGAACATTTATAGGCGACGCAGATAATAATTTTACTTTCGAACTATATCACAACAAAGATGTTCCTGTAATTGATTTTAAGTCTATTAATTATAACAGCATTCATTTTGCATTTCAGGCAAAAGATATTGTTGCAGCAAAAGAAAATCTATTGAAAAATGGTGCAACAGTTGCTGAAGCATTGAAAGAAACCCCAAATGGTGATAAAGTTGTTATGCTTCGCAATCCATGGGGACTGCCGATTCAGATAGTGCAGAGAAAGAATATGATGTTAAAATGATCTGTTTAAACTGAATAGACAATAACATTCTGATATATAAAATATTTTAATTGTTTTTCATAACTCAACGCATTATTTTGGATACGTGATCCTTTTATAAACCCAAATAGAAAGGTTGAGTTATGAAAAATAAAATAACTTCACTTGCTGTTTTCATTTTACTCTCATCGGTATTATTTAGCCAGACAGATAAAAAACCATCCAGGTATATGGTAATGGAGGACATTGTCCCTTACAATAAAACAACTGAGTATGAAAAAGCTCAGAAAAATATTAATGAATACATTCTAAAAAATAAACTTGGCTTTAAATGGGATGCATATCAGTCTGATGATAATACATATATGTATCTGGTTCCTTTTTCAAGCTTTTCTGATATAGACAAACTTTATCAGGCTTGGGATGAAAAAATGAAATCAGTTAATCAAGATGAGTTTGGGAAGTTGACCAACGCATTTGTTGGAACAATTGATCATAACAACAATATCATTATTGAGCAGAATGAATCGACATACAATCCCAAATCACCCTATTTAACAAGAGAAAAAACTGCCTTTTTACATTGGGATTTCTTTGAAATTATTCCAGGTAAAGAAAAGGAAGCCTGGGGTTTGATGAAAGAATATAAGGCAATGTGCGAAAAAGAAAACATTGATGTTCCATTTCATGTATGGTCTGTAAATTTCGGAGAGCATACATCAACCATTATTATTACAACACCTGCAACTGGAGATATAGATTTTTACACTCATAATAAAGCAACAGACGACAAATTAATGAAAGCACCGGGCGGTATGGAATTGTATGGAAAGTTTATGGATTGCGTTAAAAAGTTTAATCACTTTAATGGAAGACCAAGACCAGATTTATCTATAAAGTAATTTAAAAACAAAAAAGGATTAGCCAAGCTAATCCTTTTTCCAATTATCATATTTGATTTAATTTATCTTTCAACTCTTCCCGATCCGCCACTTTTAATAAGTTTTTCAACTTCATCAACACTTACTAAATTAAAGTCTCCTGGAATTGAGTGTTTAAGACAACTTGCAGCAACTGCATATTCAAGCGCATCTTTTGTATTCTCTTTAGTCATCAATCCATAAATCAGTCCGCTTGCAAAAGAATCACCACCGCCAACTCTATCAACAATTTCTATATCATATTTTCTTGAACGATATGGCTGTTTGCAATCTTTTTCATCATATAACAATGCGCTCCATCCATTTTTTGATGCGGAGTAACTTTCTCTTAATGTGATAGCAACTGTCTTAAATCCGAATTGCTCTTTTAATTTTCTTGCAACAGCAAAATATCCTTCTTCATTTAATTCACCTGCTTCGATATTTGTTTTGTCTGCCTTTAATCCCAGACTTTTTTCCGAATCTTCCTCATTTGCAATGCATACATCAACATATTTCATCAACGGTTTCATTACTGCCTGAGCTTCATCTTGAGTCCACATTTTAGCACGGAAATTCAAGTCGCAGCTAATTGTTACACCTTTCTTTTTTGCTGTTTCGCAAGCAACAAGCAAAGCTTCCTGAGCATCTTTGCCTAATGCTGGTGTAATTCCAGTCCAGTGAAACCAAGATGCATTTTCAAAAACTTTTTCCCAATCAACTTCATCCTTCTTCATTTTAGAAACTGAAGAATTTGCTCTATCATAAATTACTTTTGATGCGCGCTGACTTGCACCTGTTTCCAAAAAATAAATTCCCACCCTGTCGCCGCCTCGAACAATGAAATCATCTTTAACACCAAATCTTCTGAGATGATTTACTGCCGATTGACCGATTTCATGTTTTGGCAATTTAGTAACGTAGTAGGAATCCAAACCATAATTGGAAAGTGAAACGGCTACATTTGCCTCACCGCCTCCATATGTTGCATCAAAAGACTGCGATTGAACAAATCTTGTTACGCCCGGTGTTGATAACCGAAGCATTATTTCACCAAATGTTACAACTTTCTTTTTCAATTTTATTTCCTGCAGCTTATTTATAAAATTATCTTCCCATCCATCCGCCATCAACGGTAACAACTGTTCCGTTAAGATAGTTGGATGCATCTGAACATAAGAACACAACTGTTCCCATTAAATCTTCTGGTGTTCCCCAACGGCCAGCGGGAATGCGATCGAGAATTGCTTTATTTCTATTTTCATCTTCGCGTAGAGGTTTTGTATTATCAGTAGCAATATAACCAGGTGCGATTGCGTTTATTGTAACACCTTTACCAGCCCATTCATTTGAAAAAGCCATTGCTAACTGTTTAACACCGCCTTTACTAGCTGCATAACCGGGGACTGTTATTCCGCCTTGAAATGCCAGCAGTGATGCGATAAAAACAACTTTACCATAACCACGTTCAACCATATCTCTACCAAACTCGCGGGTAAGAATAAACTGTGCGCTCAAATTTATTTCAATTACTTTGTCCCAATACTCATCCGGATGCTCTGCGATAGGTTTTCTTAAAATTGTTCCAGCATTATTAACAAGAATATCAATACGTGGAAATTCAGATTTTACCTTAGTAATAAATTCATAAAGTGCTTTGCGATCAGAAAAATCGCAAACATAACCTTTGAACTTACTGCCGCGATCATTAATTAATTTTTCTGTTTCGGAAAAATCCTGCTCATAAGATGCACTTATAATTACATCTGCACCAGCTTCTGCAAGTGCAAGCGCATAATATTGCCCGATTCCTTTATTGGCACCGGTTACAATTGCAGTCTTACCTTTCAAACTAAATTTATCGAGTACCATTTTTCACCTTTTGTTTATTACTTCAAATCTTTCATTGGAATACCATCCATATCATCAAATACCTGGTTTTCACCACCCATTGCCCAGATAAAAGAATAACTCTGAGTTCCACATCCAGAATGTAATGACCAGCTCGTTGAAAGAACAGCTTGTTCGTTACGAATAATTAAATGTCGGGTTTCTTCTGCGGCACCATTAAGATGAACAACAAAAGAATCAGGATTTAAGTTGTAATACATATAGACTTCGGAACGACGCTGGTGTGTATGACAAGGCATTGTATTCCAGACACTTCCATCTTCCAGTTCTGTTAAGCCCATTACAATCTGGCAGGTCGGTAAAATATCAGGAAGAATATATTGATTAATTGTTCTCTTGTTTGATGTTTCAACAGAACCGAGATGACGATGAATTGCATCTTCATACTTTATATGTTTGGATGGATATTCTTTATGTGCGGGGTAACTGACAAAATAAAATTTTGCAGGATCGTTGCCGTCTTTACTTTTAAACTCAACCTGTTTTGCACCTCGACCAATGTAAAGAGCATCTTTATTATTCATCAGGTATTCAGTTCCATCAAGAATAATTGAGCCGACCTGACCAATATTTATTATACCGACTTCCCTTCTTTCGCAAAAATATTCTGCAGCCATTTCCTTTTTTGTAGCTGTTAGTTTTAATGTTTGTCCTGAAGGAACAGCAGAACCAGTAATTGAGCGATCAATGTCGGAGTAAACCATTGGAATTTCGTTTTTGACAAACAATGTATCAATCAAAAAAGATTTTCTTAATTCGTCAGTGGTCATTTTTTTAAAACCACTTTGATCGGGAGAATATCTTACTTCCATAAATTCCTCTCTTTACAAAAGCATCCCTTAATCAGGGATGCTTTTTATATTTATTTTATAACCAGGCTTTTATTTTTTCTGCAACGCTTGCACCGGTAAATCCAAATTTTTCTGCTAATGTTTGGTATGGACCTGATGCACCAAATCTGTTCATTCCAATCAATAACAATTTCTGTCTAAACAAATCTCCCCATCCTGTCATTGATGCTGCTTCAACAACTACAACAGGAACATCTGCGGGGAATAATTTTGATTTATATTCATCGCTTTGTTTTTCAAAAATTTCTCTTGATGGAATTGAAACAACACGGATATTATTGTTGCCGAGAATTTTCTTTGCCTCAGCAGCAACAGGAACTTCAGAGCCGCTAGCTGCAATTACTAGTTCCGGTTTGCTTCCGCTTTCTTTTGAAGTGATGTAAGCACCCTTCAAAATATCTTTTGGATTAAAGTCTGCTTCACGTTCGAACGCATCAATTTTCTGTCTTGTTAGAAGTAAAGAAACAGGGCCATCTGTTTTTCTCAATGCATAAGCCCAAGCCATTGCCGTTTCTACTCCATCTGCTGGACGAAGAACAGTTGAGTTAGGAATTGCACGTAAAACGGAAAGATGTTCAACCGGCTGATGAGTTGGTCCATCTTCACCAACAAAAATTGAATCGTGTGTAAAGACATAAATTGCAGGAATCTGCATGATTGCCGCTAAACGAATCGTTGGGCGCATATAATCTGAGAATACGAAAAATGTTGCGCCGAAGACTCTGAAGCCGCCGTACAAAATAATTCCATTCATTACTGATCCCATTCCATGTTCACGAATTCCGAAATGGAAATTCCTTCCTTCGAATTTTCCGGTAGCTATAGATGGGAAAGCAGTCATCAATGTATTAGTAGAAGGAGCTAAATCAGCGGAACCTCCGACAAAGTTAGGAACAAGCTGAGCGATCTTCTGAATAACTTTGCTTGATAAAGTTCTAGTTGCATTTGGTTCTTTTGGAGCTGCAGCAAGTAATTCTTCTTCAAGGTTTTCAGGAAGCCAGCCCGTCATATTTTTTTCAAACTGCTCTGCTTTTTCTGCATTAGCTTTCTTCCATGCATCGAATTCTTTTTGCCAAGCATTATATACTTTTATCATTTCAGATTTTCTTGACGCGAACAAATCTGAAACTTCTTGAGGAATATAGAATTCTTTATCAGTCGGGAATCCTAAATTTGCTTTAGTTGCTGCCAGTTCATCTTTGCCAAGCGGCGAACCATGCACATCATGAGTATTTGCCTTCTTCGGGCTTCCATAACCAATAATTGATTTAGTAATGATCAATGTAGGTTTTTCTTTTTCATTCTGTCCAGCTACAATAGCTTTACGAATTCCTTCATGATCATAAGCATTTGTATGGAGAACCTGCCAGCCATAAGCTAAGAATCTTTGTTCAACATTTTCAGTAAATGTAATATCAGTATGACCTTCAATTGTAATCGTGTTGTCATCATAAAAATATATTACATTGCCAAGTTTCAAGTGACCAGCCATTGATGCAGCTTCAGCGCTAACACCTTCCATTAAATCACCATCACCACACATTCCATAAATATAATTACCGCCTAAAATTTCATCACCGAATCTTGCAGCAGTCATTTTTGCAGCAATCGCCATTCCAATACCATTTCCAAATCCTTGGCCTAAAGGACCAGTAGTAGTTTCAACACCGGGTAAATGGTTATATTCCGGATGACCTGCGGTTCTGCTTCCCCATTGTCTGAATGATTTTAAATCATCCATTGTGACATCGTATCCGCTAAGGTGAAGCATTGAATAGATCAGCATTGAACCGTGACCACCGGACAAAACAAATCTATCTCTTGCTGCCCATTTAGGATCATCTGGATTGTGTTTTAGGAATTCAGTCCATAAAATCATAGCAACATCAGCCATACCCATTGGTAAGCCAGGATGACCTGAGTTTGCTTTTTGTACACCTTCTGCAGCAAGAATTCTAATCGTATTTGCAGTTAATTTTTTTACATCATTGTTTTCCATGCATATCTCCAAAAATTTTAGGTGTATAATTTACACATTATATGTTGAAGATGCAGTTGTGCCGCCGCGTCCGGTCCAGTTTGTGTGGAAAAACTCACCGCGCGGTTTATCAGTTCTTTCATAAGTATGAGCGCCGAAATAATCGCGCTGTGCCTGCAGCAAGTTTGCAGGTAATCTTCCGTTTCGATATCCATCAAAATAATTTAATGCAGTTGATAAGGCTGGAACCCAGATTCCATTCAATGCTGCAGTTGCAACAACTTTTCTCCATGCTGCCTGAGAAGTTTCAATTGTTTCTTTGAAGAACGGATCCAGCAGCAAGTTTGTTAAGTTTGGATTTTTATCAAATGCTTCTTTTATTTTTCCAAGAAATACCGAACGTATAATACAACCGCCGCGCCACATTAAAGCAATTCCGCCATTGTTCAAATTCCATCCAAATTCTTTTGCTGCATATCTCATCAAAACATATCCCTGAGCATAAGATACAATCTTTGAAGCAAACAATGCTTTTTTCAAATCTTCGATGAATTGTTTTTTATCTCCTTCAAATTTTGGTGTTGGTCCGCTCAATACTTTTGATGCCTCAACTCTGTCATCTTTCATTGCAGAGAGTGCGCGTGCATAAACTGCTTCACCAATTAAAGTAAGAGGAGTTCCAGTATCAAGAGATGCGAGCACTGTCCATTTGCCTGTTCCTTTTTGTCCGGCAGTATCTAAAATTTTATCAACAAGAGGGCCGCCATCTTCATCTTTAACTGCAAGAATATCACGAGTGATTTCAATCAGGTAGCTTTCAAGTTCACTTGCATTCCATTCTTTGAAGACTTCATGCATTTCATCTGCACTCATTCCTAACAAATCTTTCATTATCTGATAAGCTTCACAAATCAATTGCATGTCTCCATACTCAATTCCATTGTGAACCATTTTAACAAAATGACCGGCACCATTTTCACCTACCCAATCACAGCACGGAGTTCCATCAGAAACTTTTGCGGCAATTGCCTGGAAGATTGGTTTTACTGAAGGCCAAGCTGCTGGCGAACCGCCGGGCATAATTGATGGACCTAATAACGCGCCTTCTTCACCACCACTCACGCCAGTTCCAATATAAAGCAAACCTTTCTCTTCCAAATATTTTGTTCTTCTAATTGTATCAGGGAAATGAGAGTTGCCGCCATCAATAATTATATCACCATTTTCAAGATGAGGAATCAACAATTCAATAAAATCATCAACTGCTTTTCCAGCTTTAACCATCAACATAACTTTGCGCGGTTTTGCAAGAGAAGCTGTTAATTCTTCAATTGTGTGGGCACCAACAAGTTTTTTCCCTTTTCCTCTTCCGTTGATGAAGTTATCAACTTTTTCAACAGTACGGTTGTATACTGCAACTGTGAACCCATGACTTTCCATATTAAGAACTAAATTTTCGCCCATCACTGCAAGGCCAACAAGACCAATGTCTGCTTTACTCATTTTTCTTTTCCTTGTATTATTTATAAAACTAAATTAAATCCTAGATTGATTAATGCTTCCTGAGTTGAAACATCACTGTTAGAAAGATGAACATAGAAAAACGGGAATTCTCTTCTAACAGGATAATCGCCACGCTGCTTTTCAAAAGTATCTACAGATCTTCTTAATCGACCATCATCTTCAAGCACATCATATGTAGATAAAATTACTTCACTCAAAATTTGCTCTTTATTTTTCCCTTCACAATTAACATGAATTTGTTTTGGTTTCACAGAATCGGGGATCTGCTGCGGATACCAATTTGGTTTTATACCCAAATTAAAATAAACATTCAATGCGTTTACACATGTGGCGGTTCCATTCGCCTTTCCATCGGATGAATAACCGGCGATATGAGGCGTTGCTATATCAACCAATGATAAGAGTTCCATTTCAATGTTCGGTTCATTTTCCCAGACATCAAGAGATGCTGCCAGCACTTTACCATTTCTTATTGCATTCTTCAAAGCATTTGTTTCAACAACTTCACCTCGCGAAGAATTAAAAACTATTTTTGCATTATTAAATTTTGAAAAGAATGATTCGTCTGCCAGATGAAATGTTTTATCTTCACCTGTTTTATTTAATGGTACATGAAACGTAATTATATCTGAATGTTCGATCAGTTTATCGAGAGGAACAAATTTTGCGTTTCCCTCTTTCCTTTCTCTTGGAGGATCATTCAACAAGATTTTCATGCCGAAAATTCTTGCGATTTTTTCAACTTTACTTCCAACGTTACCAACGCCAACAATGCCGATAGTTTTTTCACGAAGCGAGAAATGTCTTTTAATTGCCAAAGTAAACAAGACGGAGGCAATATATTGCTGAACGGAGCCCGAATTGCATCCTGGTGCATTCAACCATTTTATTCCTTTTGAATCGCAGTATGAAGTGTCAATATGATCGTATCCGATAGTTGCTGTGGCAATAAACTTCACAGCAGTATCATCAAGCAGCTGAGAATTACATTTTGTTCTTGTTCGAATTAATAATGCATCGGCATCTTTAATTGTTTCTTTGGTAATTTGAGAAGGAGGCAAATAAAATATATCGGCGTAAGGTTCAATTACGCCTTTAAGAAATGGAATTTTATCGTCTGCTATTACTTTTACTTTCTTCATTAGTTAAAATTATTTGAAGCGATCTTTGAACGACCATAATCCTAAAGCAGGATTAGAGATATAGAAAAACTCTTCACCATTTGGCAAAACATTAAAACCATCTTTAAGAATTTCAGGGTTATATTTGTTCATCATCTGGGTGAGATCAGCGTATCTAAAATTTACACTTTCGATTTCTTCTTTTGTCAAATTGCCAGGACAATATGTTATTTTGAATCTGTTTTCCGATGAACCATGTATTAAATGAGCAGCGGCACTTAAATTATTCTGCAGTTCCTCATTTTCATCAACAAATTTTAGCACTTCCGGAGTAGTAACATAACCATACTTTCTAATCAAACGATCAATTTCTTTATCTTCACCAAATTCTTTCAATCCGGGGGCCAATACAATTAACTCGCCATCATCAGCTATTGCCATTCTTGTTCTGTAAATACTTTTATTACCAAGCCATGTGCTTTTAAATTCAGATGGATCAAGATAAACAACAACTTTTTTTAACGGCTCATCCAGCATTTCAAAATTTACTTTGAGCGAAAGTTCGGCAGCCATTTTAAAAGTTTCGTAATCATCACCAACAAACAAACCTTTAACTGCCAGTCTTCCAAGTAAATCTTTTCCAACGACAGTAAGCACATAAACTATTGGTAAATCCTTTGCGAAATTATCCGATGCATAATTCAGAACTTTACGGACAGGTGTATCAGCGCGTCCCATCATTCGTTCCATTCCATAAACAGCGCCGAGGTAATGGCTTTTATTAATTCCCTCTTTACCGCCGGTTCCAACAAAAATATTTTTGTTGTAGTTAGCCATTCCAATTACTTCGTGAGGAACAACCTGACCAACAGAAAGAATCAGATCAAATTTACCTTCGACCAATAATTTATTTACCTGTGCGGGCCATTTATAATTCACTTTTCCTTCTGAAACTTCTGAAAGAAATTCTGATGGCACTTCTCCAAGTGTATGAAGATCGTTCCGCCAGTTGTGAACACGAAACAGATTTTTGGGAACATCCCCAAACATTACTTCCAATTCTTTTTCACTCATTGCTGCATGAGTGCCGAGAGCAGGAAGAATATCTGTGAGTTGATCACCGTAAAAATTATATGCGAAGCGAGTTAAAATTCCTGCATGTGAATGAAAACGAGTAAAATCAGGAGGAAGAGCCAAAACTTTTTTTCTGCTTCCAAGTTTTTCAAGAGCGATAAAAAGCCCTTCCTTTAACTGTTCTTCCGTTAAAATTTCACTTTCGCTTCCGCGAGCATAATATGTCATTTCAATTTCTCTTTCTAAAAAAATTAGCGTTGAATTCTTGCTGAACCGCCTTTAGCAAATGCGCGAACATCTTCGACCTGAGCCATTGTAGTATCGCCAGGCGTTGTTGTTAAAAGCGCGCCATGTGCCCAGCCAAGTTTTACAGCTTCTTCTGCTGACTCACCGTTTAATAAACCATAAATAAATCCTGCCGCAAAACCATCACCGCCGCCAACACGATCTAAAACATCAAGTTCAGCAGTAGGTGCAGAATATGTTTTTCCGTTAACCCATGCAACTGCGCTCCAGCTATGGCGATTTGTTGAATGAACTTCTCTTAAAGTTGTTGCAACTACTTTTACGTTTGGATATTTTTTAATAACGTCATCTATCATTGCGAAGAAAACGCTTGGATCTAATTTTGATTTTGCATGAACATCAGGACCAGGAATACCAAGACCTTTTTGTAAATCTTCTTCATTTCCCACAAGCACGTCAACATGTTTTACAATTCCATCAATCACTTCAGCTGCTTTTTGTTCGCCGCCCCAGATATTCCAAAGTTTTGCGCGATAGTTAAGATCGAAACTTGTAATAGCACCTGCGGCTTTTGCAGCTTTCATTCCTTCAATAATTACCTGTCCTGTTGTTTCTGAAAGTGCTGCAAAAATTCCACCGCTATGAAACCATTTAACACCGCTTGCAAAAATCGAATTCCAATCAAAATCACCAGGTTTCAAATATGAAGCGCCTTCATTACTTCTGTTGTAAAATACAACTGGCGCACGTGAACCCAGGCCCCTGTCGCTATAAACTGTTGCCATGTTAGGTCCGTTAACACCATTGTGTTTCATTTTTTTGTAAAATGGTTTTACACCCATTGCACGAACGCGTTCTGCTATTAAATCACCGATTGGATATTCAACCATTGCAGTAGCAATTCCAGTATTCATTCTAAAACAATCTGAAAGATTGGCAGCAACATTAAACTCGCCACCGCTAACATGTATTTGACACTCAGTTGCTTTTCTAAAAGGAATAATTCCCGGATCCAAACGGTTAACTAAAGCTCCGAGTGAAAGAAAATCTAAAGCCGCTTCTTTTTTAATATTCAATACTTCGCTCATTTTATTTCCCTTATTTTTTTCAAAAATATTTTATCAGATAAAGATTATCTTTTTTTGATACCGCTGCGAATTATTCCAAGTTCGAGTCCGCGTAATTCTGCCATTCCTCTTAATAAACCAATTGCAGAATAACCGGGATTAGTTTTCTTTTTTAAGTCATCAAGAATAGTATGGCCATGATCTGCACGCATAGGAATAATTTCATCGCGGCGGTGAGCAGAATGTCTCTTCTTCTGTTCTTTCAAAATTGCAACGATTACATTATACATATCAACATCGCCGCGTAGATGACTTGCTTCATGAAAACTACCCTCGCCAAATCTCTGCGTGCTTCGAAGATGCGCAAAATTAAGTTTGCTTCCGTAACGTTCAATCATGCCTACCAAATCGTTATCAGGTCTCACACCGTACGAACCCGTGCACATAGTAAAACCATTAGAAATAGAATCTACAACATTTAGTAAAAAAGCTAAATCATTTTCTGTTGAAACAATTCTTGGTAAACCAAAAAGAGGAATCGGCGGATCATCTGGATGTATTGCCATTCTAACTCCAGATGCTTCTGCAACAGGAATGATCTCTCTAAGAAAATATGCAAGATTTTCCCGGTATTTCTCTTTATCAATTCCTTTGTATTCATCCAACTTTGCCTGGAATTGTTCAAGAGTGTATCCTTCCTGCCCGCCCGGCAAGCCTGCAATAATATTTTTTTGAAGCATGTAACGGTTTTCATCAGACATTGATTCATACCGCTGATGTGCTATTTCCAAAACTTTATCACTAAAATCTTTTTGAGCATCCTTGCGTTTCAGCATGAATACATCAAAGACACAGAAATCAATCATATCAAAACACAATGCGCGCGCACCGTCATCAAGAACCAGTTCAAGATTTGTTCTTGTCCAATCAACAACAGGCATAAAGTTATAACACACAGTATCAATACCAACCCAGCCAACGTTTTGCAAACTCTTTTTATAATTTTCAATCCATTTATCGCGTGTTGGTTTTCCAAGTTTTATATCTTCATGAATCGGGATACTTTCAATAACACTCCAGCGCAATCCTCTTTTCCTCGGAGGATTTGATGAAAAATCCCATTCAATTAATCTTTTTCTTTTTTCTAGATCCTCAACAGTCCAAACTTCACCAATTGGAATTTCGTGAAGAGCATTAACGATTCCTGTTGCACCTGCCTGTCTTATATCTGTCAAAGTCACCGGATCGCTTGGTCCGTACCAGCGCCAAGTTTGTTCCATTGTTGAAGCGTAAACCACTAAATCATTTCTCCTTTATAAAAATTATTAAACACCACTAAAAACATTGAACCCGCCATCTACCGGAATAATAACTCCTGTTACAAATTTACTTAGATCTGAAACGAGAAAAAGTAATGTCCCAATCAATTCATCCGGTTCACCAAATCTTCCCATCGGAGTCCCGTCTATTATATGATGACCACGAGGCGTTAAAGCACCAGTTTCTTTGTCTGTTAATAAAAACCTGTTTTGATCCGTTAGGAAAAATCCCGGGGCAATTGCATTTACTCTTATTCCTGCTTTAGCAAAATGAACAGCCATCCATTCTGTTAAATTATTTATTGATGCTTTTGCTGCAGAGTAAGCAGGAATTTTTGTCAGTGGTCTATAAGCATTCATTGATGAAATATTAATTATGACACCGTTTCTGCCCAATAAATCTTCAGCGAAAATCATAGTCGGTAAAACTGTTCAAAGGAAATTAAGATCGAATACGCTTCTAAATCCTTCAATATCCAAACCGAAAAACGATTTTGAAAGATCATTCATATTTTCTTTTGTTAAAAATTCATTCGCAGTTGTTGCTTTAGGTGAATTTCCGCCAGCGCCATTAATGAGCACATCAATCTTTCCAAATTTTTCATTTATTTCTTTCTTTGCAGCGATCAAAGTTTCTTTATCAAGAACATTTGCAAACACGCTGATTGCCAATCCGGGGTAAAGATCATTTACTTTTTTTGCAACAGCATCTGAGTTTTCTTTTTTGAAATCAAGAATGGCAACCTTAGCACCAACGCTAGCTAAGCCAAGTGCAAAATCAGTTCCAATAATTCCACCGCCACCTGTAATTGCGCAAACTTTTCCTTTTATATCATCCAAAGAATATTTCATTTTGATTCTCCTATTTCTTTAATACACTGTTTATACTCTGCATAACAAGTTTTGCATTCTCAGTTAACTTAGAATAGTTCTCAGTTTCAATTGCTTCTTTATCAAGAAGAGCAGCACCAAGACCTACAGCACATGCACCAACTTTAATCCATTCGCCTGCATTTGTTAAAGTTACACCGCCTGTCGGCATAAGTTTTAAATGAGGCATAGGCGCAAGGACACCTTTGAAGAATGGCATTCCCAAAACATCTGCCGGGAATACTTTCACAACATCAGCTCCCGCTTCATAAGCAGTTTGAATTTCTGTCGGAGTAAAACAACCAGGCATTGCCGGTATATCATACTCGTGAGACTTATCAATGATTTCCTTTTTGAATATTGGACTGACAACATATTTTGCACCGGCTTCAATTGCCTGTTGTGCAACCTGTGCATTTAATACCGATCCAACACCAACTACAATATCACTTTTTAATTCTGATGTAATTTGTTTTATCAACCCAATTGCATTGGGGACAGTCATAGTAATTTCAGCGACCGAAACTCCGCCCTCGGCTAGCGCTTCAATAACTTTTCTAAGTTTGTCAGCATCCTGGAGCCTGATTACGGCAACTGCTTTTCTCTTAAATAATTCATCAAGTATTTGTTGTCTTGTCATTATTCGCAAAATGGTTTTATATGATTATGGAAATGGTTGATTAAAAATTCATAATGAGTAGATTCATTTTCCTTCAGACATTCAATAATTTTTTCTTTGAATAAATATCCTGATTCATTTTTATCGGTAAGTACTTTCCCAAATGTAACATGGAGAACCTGTCTAACATCATTGGAAGAGAACAAGTCGGGTAATTGTGCATCAGAAAATTCAGAAGATGGTTTTACATTTTCAAGTTTTGCCGATACATGATAAGAAAGTTTTTCTGTTTCATATAATCCGTAGCAGTAATCATAAATTTCTCTGAACAACAAAGGATTTTTTGCAGCAACTACTCTTAATGCTTCAAGATAACTTGTGCCAGCTGTTTTTACATGTGTATTTGCTTCATGGAGCGAACCAATAACTTTATAAACTGAAAATTTATCGCTTCCTGAATGCAAGCTGATTTTATAGCTGCCGAAGTATTTAGTAATAGCAAGATGTTTTACATATTCCTTTTTGAATAAATCCAAATCGCCGATGTAATCAATTCCCTTTTCAAATGAACCGATAAATCTCGGGGCTAAACTTACATACTGAACTTTCAGCCTGTTTAATTCATTGGCAAAGAAAAAATGTTCGAAAGGAGAAGTTACAGATTCAGTTTCATCAACTGATACTTCTACTTCAAATGGTCGTCCGCTGCTTGTGCTCTTAAGATGCTCGAACATTTTTTTGATATGTGCAATTGCCTTCCCATATTTTGCGTAAGCTCTTAAAAAGTCCTGTTCACTCACTGAAATAGTAAATGAATCATTCAGTTTAAAATCTTTTCCTGAATATCTTCTTTCTGCTGCAGGAAATGTATCGCTTAGTTCCGGCCACGGTAGATTTGCAACAACACTTAACAATTTTTTCTCATCATAATTGTCTGCTTCGTTATCAAC